>NZ_JAUOEQ010000012.1:0-116661 GCF_031931965.1 Shewanella sp. SP2S2-6
CACTTTTGTCGCAAAAAATCGTACCGATTTTTGCTCGTCAAAAGCACATTCTGTTAACGCCAACCTGCAAGCTCAGCATTAAAATGTCGTCACTAATGTGAGTGTGAAGTCCGAGACAAGATAAAAAAATGAAAGAAAAACAACAAAACTCACTCAACATTTTTATTGTCCACCATTGCGAAAAATATGCTTGAAAAAGTGCTTTTTTTCATTAATGTCAATTTAGGAGCTTTACTCTTAATCACATTAAAGGAATAACAGCATGACTGACAATAATCACAACGGCCCGATCGTAAACATTGATGGCACACCTATGATAGGTAACACAGGAGTCGATGTGCATGGCAACCCATTTGGCATTACTGAATCCGACACATCGGTGTGTAATAGCAGCATAAGCGATGATGCTTGGTCATTGCCTAACGACACATTTAGCTGCGATTTCGACAGTGGATTTGGGGATGGTTTCTAATTATGCGCCGTCATCTAAACGACAAAATACTTGCCAAATGGATACCTTTAGTCCTTTTGAGCATTATCACCATCATGTGCTTTTGCTGGTTTATCTATACTGAGGATATGAATTGCCTTTTACCTCCGTTAATACTTCATATTAAGTACGCCTTCGGTGTTTTAGCCTATGATAGACGTTATGCAAATACACCTGAGCCCGAGGATCCATGGGTGCGTTTTAAGTACATGATGTTCCGGTTTTGCTAAACCTCAACGTAACTAACCAGACAAATTAGTGAATGACGCCTACAGGGCGGTTAAGGAAAAATGATGGAATTTTTACTACCAATTGCGCTAATGATTATTGGCAGCATAGTGCTTGTGAAAAGATGTAAGCCAAAGAAATAGATAAGAAAAAACTCTGAAATCCGTGACCATAGTAAGGAATCTGCCTAAATGTTAAAGCAGTTTCCTTATTTAAATCGCATCGAAATCAATCTTGCTCAACCACCACTTCGAGCCAACAACTTTCGCCAGTTAGCTTGACTATTAAGTAAGGCGTCATCATCTGAGAAAGTTATTAAATAACTCAATCTCAACAGCACTCCAGTCTGGAAAGCGTATTGAACCAAACTGCCACAAATCCCCCTTAAAAAACTCTTGGCCCTTTCCTTCAACGTGGTCATCGATAAGAATATCTCCCTTCAGCAATCCTTTGTTCGGAATGATGATAAGACGGCTGACATATTCCATGTCTAAGTGTTGCTCTACCCAAATACGCTTCTCCATATAACACAATGGATTTTGCAGACTTGGCGCTGTGGCTATATAAGGTTCAATATCTGGATGTTCGAGCATCTTTTTCATCGCAGCAATGCCACCTACTTTAGGGGCTAAGCAGCTGAAAAATCCTAATTCAGCTTGAGGGTATGCCTGCTCAGGTTTCTGGAGTTTTTTAAAGGTTACAGCTTCTGTATAATTTACAAGCACATCGTCCATGTCTACATATACGATTTTTGGCATATATTAACCTTAAGTAATTTCAATCATTTAAATCAAAATGTGAAAGCTTTTTCAGCCATTTCTCTCATGCAGTATTTTTGCGTTGGTAGCCACTTACCATAGTGTTTCTCGATCATCTTTATGCTGGTATGTCCCATTTGCCGAGCAACCCAAGATAAAGGTAGTCCTGCCGAAATTAAGTGCGATGCAAAGGTATGCCGCGTTTGACTTGGCCCTCTAAAACGAATCCCAGCTTTCTTCAAGTGGTAACAATAAAATCTTTGTCTCAAGTGGGCATCTGAAGTGTATGCTTTTCTAGTATTACTATTACAAAATACAAAGTGAACACGCTGCCTCTCTATAGACTTATTGTCCTCTCGAAGCACATTAATCGTTTCTAGTGCAGAATAATTATAATTATCACGCTGATCAATGAGTATTGTTTTTGCCTGCGGGAGTAACTCTATATGCCTGTTACTAGATAGGTTTTTTGGCTTTTTGTAAATGCCTTCAACGACTGCACGCGAGATATGAATTGTATCATTCTCTAAGTCAACATCTTCCCATGCCAACGCCATCAACTCACTGACCCTTAGACCGAGAAAGCAATTACAAATGATCATATTGACTTCAGATTGTCTATCTGTGGCCACTGATGCTATTTGAGTTATCTCTTCGGCTAAGAATGGATCTGGTACTTGCGTTAACACTTTGAGATTTGTAACGTTAGTCGATTTTAACCTATCCAGCGGATTAACCGATATTGCCTCATCCAACAGCGCAAAGGTAAATATCTGATTTAAAATGCTTAAAATCTCCTTAATCGTTTTGTTACTCAAATACGCTAGTTTAGTATTCATCCATGATTCAATATCTAACGGCTTAATTTTATCAACTGCATCATTTGCAAAGCGAGGTACGATATGCGTCAGAATCTTATTCTCGTAGTTTTTAATCGTACATGGCGCTAACGTTATCCTTTTCGCGTTCAAAAAAGCGTCAATGTAATGATTGAAGAATTTAGCTTCAAGCTGTTCCTCTCGAATGAAATGATAATTATCAAGTTGCTTCAAAAATTGCTCATGATTATATTTTGCTAGATTTTTCAAATCACTAACGATTACTGATGCGCGTAACAATCCTTGTTCAGTGCACTCAATATCATCTAATGCCATACGGTATAGTTCTGAGTTAAGTTTAAACATCATTCGGACGCAGGTACTTGAGCGAATATCTAGATGTTTAATATTTTTTTTCTTACAAAACAATTTCGCTTGCTCAACTGTCATTAACATCTTGTCTATCCAAAGTATGAAATATACCTTGATATTAACTTAAATTAATGATATTAAAAGGAATCTTCACTGTGAAACTCAGCTTAAATTCCTTCCTAAACAAAATAATCACTCCAAGAACTGCCCTAAAAAGTAGTCAATTCAAAAATATTTTTTTTAAATATCAGTAGTGTTGCCTGGCTCGACAACAAACCTTAAGTCAAAACAAAATAATTAAAAATCAGCAACATAAAAAAAACTATGAAGCTTGGGTTACAAAAATAAAAAGCAAAGAAAGCATAATCAAAATTTTCAGCGCCAAATCACTTCGATGACAATAACCTCATACCAACAAAATGCGAGGTTAAGATATGTCTCAAAAACTAGGATGGGTCACTGCAGAAATTTTGGAACGTTACAAAGGGTTAACTTATAACGCAATTAAGAGCAAAATTCGTCGTAAGGTGCTGATTAAAGGGATTCATTACAAGAAATTCGATGGTACGAATATGTTTCACTACGAAGCAATTGACGTATTAATCAATGAACAAGGGAATTAAGCACAGTGAAACAATTTCCTTTAAATACAGTGCAACTAACACCTGCTGAAGCAAAAGGGGTAATAAATCAGCATCAAATTAAAAATATTGAAGTACATGGTAATTCGTTAAGAGCTGTGTTTAAACGACAAAACAGGACTTATAAACAAACACTGTATGTGGGCCTTACATCTCTAGAAATTGTTTCCGTGATATCTAAGTTAGATGGATGGCGGAAGTTATCGCCAGCCGAGTTGGAACTCGCGTTCGCTAATTATAAAAGAAATAATACCAAAGTCCCTTTAACTATTAATGACTTAATAGAAAACTATACAAAAAACCACTATCCCACCTTGGCTCCCGCTACAGTCAAAAGCTATAAAGGTCACTTTAAGCGTATCTCATTGGCTATTGGTGAAAAAAATATACTTGAAATTAACTCAAATGATGTCTTTAAGTTTCGTAACGAACAATTATCTACGTTGGCATGGAAAACAGTGAATGAGACGATCAGGCTGCTGGATACACTTTTACAAAATGCCGTCGACAACGGTGATTTAGTAAAGTCGCCGATCAATTTACGAAGAATGAAAATTAAGCAGGGTCATGGCGATAGCACAATCACTGAAAAATTATTCACGATCGAGGATCTTAACAAAATTCAGAATAGTATTTCTATTAACCCAATGATTGCACTTATTATATTGTTCAATTGTTGCGCAGGGCTCAGGTTTTCAGAGCTAATGGGTTTATCTTGGGAGGATATTGATTTAGAAAAAAAAATTATTACCATCCGCAGAGCGAGAGTAGATGGAAAATATAAAACCTTAAAAGTAAGAGGCGTCGAATCTCGTCAAGTCGATATTTTAGATCCTGCGCTTTGGATGCTGAATGAAATGAAGAAAAGGTTCTATGAACTATCACCTCAACAAACAATCAAGACTCTTGGTGCGGATTATAAACAAATCAAACAAGAAAATGTCCGATTCGTCTTGCTATGCATGGATACACAAACAAGCTATCAAAACGAACAGAAATTTAGAAAGGATTTTTATCATTTTCTGAAGGTTATCAACGTCAGCAAGACAAAACCAAACCATTGCCGACACACTTTTACATCCTTAGCATGTAATGAAGGTGCTAATCAAACGTACATTTCAAAACAACTCGGCCATGCAAGCGTCTTAACAACAGAGAAACACTATCTTAAATGGAATAAATCTCCAAACAAAGCAGAACGAGATAGCGCATCCCAAAAGATAAATTCTATTTTTGAACGGTTCACAACCGCTCAAGGGTAACTATAGAGCTGCTTACATTAGATAAAATAAGCATGCCAATATCCAGCATTATTAAGGTTCTAAAAAATCACCGGAACAATGCTGGTTTCAACATTTCAACTGTTATTACCTTCACATTAGCTAAGCAACATTTCAGTTGTTTTCACCCCATCAAATAATTCTAGAAATTGTCGAACTAACATAGATGATTTTTCACACACCTACACTTGATAACATACCAACTGCCAGTATGCCTAAGATGGGTAGATAAGTGCTGAATGAGTGAAAGAATATCACTAAGGTAAAACCGGAAAAAATGATTGGAAGGGAGATTTTAGGCTAAACAACTATATTAAAATCCACATTTGGATCCCAAATAGTTCCCAAAACAAAAACAGCGACTCGTAAGTCGCTGTTTTTGTTTAAGAATTTGGCGGTGAGAGAGGGAGTCGAACCCTCGATACGTTACCGTATACACACTTTCCAGGCGTGCTCCTTCGGCCACTCGGACACCTCACCATATGTCGATTTATGTTAGCGTGGTTAATCTTTCACGTTTAACAATCGCTAGCGATTTCATATAGCCTTGCCGAGAGGCTTTCATCGTTAACGGAGCGGTACTGTACGCAAAAGCCTAAAGGGGGTCAAGTAAAAAAGACCCAGTTTCAGGCGGTTGCACAATTGCTAAGCAAACCAGCGTCATTTCCTGAATCTTTTCACCGTTTTATGCCGTTAATTGACGGTAAATTTGTGTACTTCTTTTGACATTAAATTTGCGTCAAACGTTAGGGCTTTGGTCAGTTCCCTAAGCTCATCGGAGATCCTTTGGGTGTTAAGGTAAATCTCACTGATCTTCAGTGCATTACGATTTACGTCTTCGGATACCGCCGATTGCTCATGGGTTGCTGTAGCAATTTGCTCGTTCATGCGGTCAATAATGTCGACTTGCTCCACAATCCGTTTCAGTTCAACGCCCGCTTGCTCGGCCTCATGGACACTGTTATTCGCCTGCGCCAAGCCTCTGTCCATGGCTTTTACCGCAATGCTCGCCCCTGCCTTCAATCTATCTGTCATGTTTTTAATATCAGAGGTCGAGGTTTGTGAGCGCTGTGCCAAACTGCGGACTTCATCGGCAACAACGGCAAAGCCGCGGCCCATTTCCCCTGCTCGCGCGGCTTCAATCGCGGCATTGAGTGCGAGTAGATTGGTTTGCTCTGCAATACTGCTGATCACTTCAAGCACTACCACTATGCCGTGAATTTCACGGTCTAAATCGTTAATGGCTTTAGAAGCTCCACTAATATCGTCGGCTAACGCTTTGATCGCTTTGCTGGTTCGGCCGACTTCGAGGTTGCCTTCTTTAGCCTCTTTATTGGCGGCGGAAGACGCTTCGGATGCCTGTACGGCATTGCTGGCAATTTCGGTCACTGTCGCGCTCATTTCTGTCATAGCTGAGGCTACTTGCTCTGCCTCGCTGTGACCCGCCATCACATCTTGCTCCATGGCGTGGGTACAAAGGTCCATTTGGGCTACCGCTTGCTGTAGCTTCGCGCCGCTAGCACGCACATGTAGGATAACCTTTTCAAAATCACTCATCATGTCGTTAAAGGCAATGGCAAGTTCACCAAACTCATCCGAGCTTGTTTGAGTCAAACGCACACTCAAATCATAATGTTTACGGGCTTGTGTAATAGTCGAATACAAATGATGCACACTGTCGTGCAAGTAGCGGATCACAGATAAACTCAGTATCAAGACTATCGCTAATACTGAGATTAAGGTCGTGAGCACTAAGAACATTTTCTCATTTGCTGAGGATAATCTCTCATGGGTGATCTTGAGTAAATCAGCTGAGACCTGCTGCTCATACTCACGTAATAACTCAATCCGCGCGGTTGATTTACTAAACCAATCTTCTGGGCTTTGTTGTTGAATTTTTTGATTATCTTGCTCAAATGCAATTTGACGTAACAGTTCAACGTCATGCATTGCAGCTGAACTCTGCAAACGGTTAAATGCAGCGGATAAATCCATTGAGGCTAAGGCTAAAAACCTTTCTTGGTAGGTATTTTGCTCCGAGACTAAAGTGATAAATTTTGCATAAACCTTAGGCTTAAATCCGGCTTGGCCGAAGGTTGAACTTAACACCGCCCTTTCTATCCCCGCCCTCTCCTTTAATTGCAAAAAAGCACTAAAGGCAGCTGCTTTGATGGCGATTTCTTGGTTGGCACCCGTTTTTGCGGTTTCATCGACTATCGCCAGTAGTAACTTATTTAACTCAGTGTAATAGGCGACTTCATCGGCGACGCTGATAGTTAAATTGTCCACCTGTGAGCGAATTGAATTTAATCGCCCTAACTGCGAATTAAGTTCCTTAAGTTTAGGAGCAAATATCGCTGGCAGCTGATTTTGAGTGATAAATTGCTGATAGAGACTAAGCTGGGTATCCGTTAACTGTCTTTGGCTTGGTATTTTACCGGCGAAGGCTTTTCCTGCTGAACCGATAAATCCTGCACTCATTCCGCGCTCTTTTTGTAATTCGTGCACTAAGTTACTGTTTGTTACAGCCAACTCACTCAGTTGCACCACTAAGGTTAAATCTTGTTTATATTCATATTTTTCAATGAGGTAAAGGGTTCCGCAGAGGAAACAAGCTAATAAGGGAGGTAAGACAACCATTAATAATTTTTGTTTTAGACTGAGATTACCAATCCATTGCCATTTCATAGAAATATCCTTTTAAACTTAGTATTAGACCAAATAACCAAACACTAGGTATAGCATAAGATTAACCATATAACGACTAAGGTTTCTGGGGGAGATCGCGGGCTAATACTCTGATAAACGAGGATTTACCTCATGTCTTATCAATAGCGTTAGATTTGGCTTTTCGGATAAGGTAAACCGCGGGATAAACTTGATAAACATCAAACGAGTCACTGATAAAAACAAAAAACGCACGGGATAAACTCCAATGCGTTTTAGTAAAAGAAGAAAAACTTAATCCTGCGGGGTAATACGACTCTAGCTAAAGAGCTGCGGGAATAATCCCTTTACACCTGCCGCAATCACTTCAATACCTATGGATAGCATCAACAGCCCCATAAGACGAGTAATGACGTTAATCCCCGTCTTACCCAAAATCTTATAGATGACGGATGCTATTCTAAACAGGCCAAAACTCACTAAACCAAACACAATCACAGTAATGAACATCGCAATGATGTTCGACAATGAATTATGCTCAGCGGCAAAGACGATCACCGAACTGATAGCACCAGGTCCGGCCATCAGTGGCAAAGCCAAAGGCACAACCGCCACCGATTCCATCGCCGAGGATTCGCGATCTTCCTCTTGGTTACGCTTCACTTCACCTAACTTACCTTGCAACATCGACATCGCAATAATGGCGATCAAGCTACCACCCGCGATCCTAAAGGCAGATAACGAAATGCTGAACATATTCAGAATGTGCTGACCCGCCACAATCGTGACTAAGAGGATCACCACAACCGCAAAGTTAGCCACTTTACCCGTGTGATTTCGCTCAGCTTCAGTTTGATGGCTGGTTAAGCTCACAAACACAGGCAACAACCCGACCGGATTGATGATGGCAACTAGGCCAAGAAAAAATTTAACGTAAAGAGTTAACTCCAAGTTGCTATCCTTATGTGCGTGTCACGCCGTCTTCATCAAAATTTGCTTGAGGGCAAGTATAGTATCTCAAGCGCTATTGACTGAAAAATGAGATTTTTGAGGTTAAATCACAACTTCGAATAATATTTAGTTATCGAAGTCGATGCATTTTCAACGCAATTTTAAACAAACAAGTTACCCTAAGTGTAGTTTTATTACATAAAAGCCCGATATTGTCGGTGGCGTCACACTTTAAATGCGGCTTTAGGTGTAATTTTCTACCATAAAGAGGATTTAGTGAATGCCTTGATTCACTAAATCTTTTTAGGAGTATTAATCATGACAGTGACCAATGCACAAGAACTGGATCTCATGGTCGAGCGTGTTGCGAAAGCACAAGCCGAATATGCGACATTCAGCCAAGCGCAAGTCGATAAAATTTTCCGCGCAGCGGCCCTTGCCGCTGCCGATGCGCGTATCTCGCTGGCAAAAATGGCCGCCGCAGAAACCCGCATGGGTGTCGTTGAAGACAAAGTGATCAAAAACCACTTTGCCTCTGAGTATATTTATAACAAATACAAAGATGAAAAAACCTGCGGGATTTTATCTGAAGACGTCACCTTCGGCACTATCACCATTGCCGAACCTGTGGGCATCATTTGTGGCATAGTACCGACCACGAACCCCACATCGACCGCGATATTTAAGGCCTTAATCAGCCTTAAAACCCGTAACGCAATTATCTTCTCGCCCCACCCAAGGGCCAAAGTTTCAACCACAACTGCGGCAAAGTTAGTGCTGGATGCTGCCATAGCTGCGGGTGCACCTAAAGACATTATTGGCTGGATTGATGAGCCAAGCGTCGCACTGTCGAATCAATTGATGACTCACCCTAAGGTCAACTTGATCCTCGCAACTGGTGGCCCAGGCATGGTGAAAGCCGCCTACTCTTCCGGTAAACCCGCAATTGGCGTAGGTGCGGGTAACACGCCTATTGTTATCGATGAAACCGCCGACATCAAACGCGCGGTCAGTTCGATTCTCATGTCGAAAACCTTCGATAACGGCGTCGTTTGTGCGTCAGAACAAGCTGTGATTGTGGTTGATAGTATTTATGAGCAAGTAAAAGAGCGCTTTATCTCTCACGGTGGCTACATGCTATCAAAGGATGAAACCGCGGCGATGCAGCAGGTCATTTTAAAAAATGGCGGTTTGAATGCCGATATCGTTGGCCAAAGCGCCGCCAGTATCGCGCAAATGGCCGGCTTTGAAGTGCCGCACTGGACTAAGGTTCTGATTGGTGAAGTCACCGACATTTGCGACAACGAAGCCTTCGCCCATGAAAAATTATCACCACTGCTTGGCATGTACCGTGCCATCGACTTTAACGATGCCATGGATAAAGCTGAAGCCTTAGTCGCGCTCGGCGGCATTGGCCACACATCAGGGCTTTATACCGACCAAGATACCCAAACTGAACGTGTGCATGCCTTTGGTTTTAGAATGAAAACAGCACGTATCTTGATCAACACCCCTGCTTCACAGGGCGGCATTGGCGATCTGTACAACTTCAAACTAGCACCTTCACTCACTTTGGGCTGTGGTTCTTGGGGCGGCAACTCGATTTCAGAAAACGTTGGCCCGAGCCATCTGATCAACAAAAAAACCGTCGCTAAGAGGGCCGAAAACATGTTGTGGCACAAGCTTCCTGCATCCATCTATTTCCGCCGCGGCAGTTTACCCATCGCACTTGAAGAACTGAGCGATAAAAAACGCGCGCTGATCATCACCGACAGATTTTTGTTTAACCACGGTTATTGCGACGAAACCATGCGGATTTTAAAGGCCCAAGGCCTTGAAACCGAAATCTTTTACGATGTTGAAGCCGACCCCACTCTAGCCATAGTCCGTCAAGGCGCTAAGGTGGCCCAAAGCTTTAAACCCGATGTGATTATTGCGCTCGGCGGCGGCTCGCCAATGGATGCGGCGAAGATTATTTGGGTGATGTACGAGCATCCCGATGTCGATTTTTCTGATTTGGCACTGCGCTTTATGGACATTCGTAAACGTATCTACAAATTCCCTAAAATGGGCACCAAGGCCATGATGGTGGCAATTCCAACCACTTCAGGCACAGGCTCAGAAGTCACGCCTTTTGCGGTAGTGACAGACGAAATTACCGGTAAAAAATACCCGATTGCCGATTATCAACTCACGCCCAACATGGCGATTGTTGATCCTAATCTAGTGATGGACATGCCTAAATCTCTGACCGCCTTTGGTGGCATAGATGCGGTGACCCATGCTCTTGAAGCCTATGTTAGCGTGATGGCAAACGAATATAGCGACGGCCAAGCACTGCAAGCCCTCGACTTACTGTGCAAATATTTACCCGATGCGTACAACTTGGGCTCACAGTCACCTGTCGCCCGTGAAAAAGTCCACAATGGCGCCACCATCGCAGGTATCGCCTTTGCTAACGCTTTCCTCGGGATTTGCCACTCAATGGCGCACAAACTGGGCGCAGAATTCCATCTCGCCCACGGTTTAGCCAATGCGCTGCTGATCAATAACGTAATACGCTTTAACGCAACGGATCTGCCCACTAAGCAAGCGGCCTTTAGCCAATACGACAGGCCAAAAGCCCTGTGCCGTTATGCTGCCATCGCAGATCACTTGAAACTAGGCGGGAAAACGGATGAAGAAAAAGTCGAAAAATTGCTTGAGAAAATCACACACCTCAAGACGACGATTGGCATTCCTGCTTCTATCCAAGAAGCCGGCGTCAACGAAGCCGACTTCCTCGCCAAGTTAGATGAATTAGCCGAAGATGCGTTCGATGATCAATGTACCGGTGCCAACCCACGTTACCCCTTGATTAACGAGCTGAAACAACTGTTCCTCGATAGCTATTATGGCCGTGACTATAGCGACAACAACTAGGCAATCGCCTAACTATGCTAAGCGCGTGCTAAATAAACGCAGCGCGACATAAATGAAAAAGCCCTCGAATGAGGGCTTTTGCGGCATGCTTTACTGTGATGTAAACCGTGGGTATGTCGATGCGCTAATTGAATAAACGCAACACCACTTCACTAGGCTCGAACTCAACTTGCTATCACTAAACTAACCACCGTTAAGCTTATTATCACTAAGCTGGTAATTACTAAGCTTATCATCACAACAAACTGTGACTAACGCTGCGCCAGTACATAATCGATGGCGCTGGTGATGGCCGCAACCTGCGCCAGATTACATTCGGCAGGCGTGGCCGTTGGGCTATCTGGGTACACTTCTGTCGTGGTGTTATAAATACAGCCAGTGACACTGCTGCAAAGTCCTAATGACTTAAGCGGATAGTTAATCACCCCGTGCTGCACCACAGTCGAGCCTATGATCTCGCCTTTCTCGTCGGCAGGAGCAATATGCGTCACTTTACTCACGCCATCAATAATGGCTTTTTGGAAGGCATCCATTGAGTTTTCGGTATCACCCACAGCATAAAAACCATCAGGGATAGTGCCTTTTTCATACTCAATGCCATCGCGGGCGCACAGCGCTGGACGAAACTCTAACTCATCTGAATCAGTAGTTTCATGTAAATCTACATGCAGATCAAAACCTTGCTCAACTGAAGTAACGGAAGCGACTAAAGCCATCAAGGCTGCTGATTCCTCTGCGGGGCTGTTGGCATAGAATGAACGGTTTGGATCGACAGCCTTTGGATTCCAGCGATTAATAGTCTCGTAACCCCAAGGACTCACACAAACGGCAACTACTAAGTTCACCTGTTGCACGTAATTCGCCGCTTCGTTAGTTAAAAAGGCCAATGCGCCATGCACACCGCTAGTCTCGTAACCATGCACGCCGCCAGTCACCAGCACGGTTGGCTTTTGTGGATCAAACTGTTGGCTTTTTACCGCAAATAATGGGTAACGCTCGGCGTTAATCGATAAGGCGCCATATTGCACAATGGCAAGCCCAAGCGTAGACAGCTCTTCTTGCATCGCCTTGAGTGGCGTCACGACATCGTCTTGATATGAACGCTTGATTTGGGTGCTCGTCAGCCATGCGGCTTTTTCAGACTCGCCCCATTTTTCACCCGCGGTGCCGATGGGATAAAAGGTTAAATTTGCCATAATTCCTCTATTTTTAGTTCTATTAGCTCAATTGAGAGTACTAGTGTTTGGATGAATGAGTGCTGCCAGCCTAAAGCGTCAGCTGCATGGGAATATCGCGGATCCCGCCGCGCTCTCGCTCAGATCCTAATGGCACAAAGCCAAAGCCTAAGTACACAGCCTGCGCATTCAGCGCCGAGTTCACGGTAAATACGCCCGGATTGCCTTGGGCTAAACATTGAGTTTTAGCATGTTCCCACAACATTCGCGCTAAGCCTTGTCCCTGCGCATGGGAGGCAACAAAAAGATGGTATAAGTGACTATTCGCCTTCATCCCCACTACACCTGCGAGTTGGCCCGAGTCCGTTATGGCGACATGGTACTGATAACCCATAGCAAAGTAGCTACCAATCGCTTCTATCGACATGGCATTGACTAAGATTGCAGCGCCCTCTTCAGTGCATGTTGGAGCAATAAAGTCTTGGGTTAACTGAGTGAGCAATTCGCTTATTTCAGGGATATCAGCTAAGGTTGCGGCTCGAATATTCATCTTAACTCCTTGATTAAAAATAAATCCATTACATGACGCAATAAAAAGCCAGAACAGAGTCCTGGCTTTTTAAGACGCTTGAACAAAAGACGCTTCGCGTAAAACACTTTAATAGTTAATCACATCAAACGACTCGCCGATGATAACCCTATCAGGGCGAGCCTTACGCCTTTTATTACACTGCCATTCATTGTTTGTTATTAAACAGTCTGTCATTCAACAGTCTGTTATTATGCTGGCAGTTACTGCTTAGTCCAGCGGTCCATCCAACGGAATACATTGGCGTACCATTGCTCTAGGTTTTCAGGTTTTAAGATCCAGTGGTTTTCATCTGGGAAAATCAACAACTCAGATGGAATACCTTTACGCTGCATAAAGCTAAATGCCGCTAAACCTTGATCATAAGGAACACGGAAGTCTTTCTCGCCGTGGATCACCAACATGGGCGTTTTCCAGTTTTCAACATAATTCACTGGGTTAAACTTCTCATATAAGGCTTTGTTATCTGAGTAAGTGCCGCCAAATTCATACTCTGGGAACCATAATTCTTCGGTCACATGGTACATAGAACGCATGTCGAACAGACCTGCGTGGTCAACAAGACACTTGAAACCGTCGTTCCAGTTACCTTGGATCCAGTTCATCATGTAGCCGCCGTAAGAACCACCGAGCGCACAGGCGTTTTGCGGATCGAGCCATTTTTGTTGTTGGCTCACCGCCGCTAGGCCTTTTTGCAGGTCTTCTAATGGCTTACCGCCCCAATCTTGGCTGATAGAATCCGTAAAGGCTTGACCGTAACCGGTTGAGCCGTGGAAATCCACCATGACAACGCCATAGCCTGCACCCGCCCATAACTGCGCGTTCCATCGACCGCTGAAGGCATTACCAAATGAACCCTGCGGTCCACCATGCACTAAGTAGGCAATCGGGTATTTTTTACCTTCTTGGAAGTTAGCAGGTTTGATCCAGTAACCGTAGACGTCTTCGTTATTCCAACCCTTGAAGCTGAACTGTTCAAACTTACCGAACTTGATCTCGGCCAGCTTGTCTTTGTTCACTTCAGTCAGGCGCTTAAGGCCTTGACCATCTGTAGTGATACTGTAGAGATCGCCCGGCTCAACTAAGGTTTTGCTGTCGAAAATCAGTTCATCGTTAGTGACCGCAATTAAGCTATTCGTGCCATCGCTGTAGATAGAACGCACATCGCCAAATTGAGTATTCACTTGGAAAATAGACACTTGGCCTATGTCTTGCGCCGTGACATACAAGGTACGATTGTCAGGGGCAAACATCAGTGAGCTTGGGCTACGATCCCACAATGGCGCCACTTCTTTGGTTTGGCCAGTGGTAGTATCACGCAGCATGATGCCGTAACGATCCGCTTCAAAACCCGGTTTCTTCATCGCTAAATAGGCCATGTAACGACCATCGCTCGAAAACGTTGGCTGTGCATCCCATGCGAGATTGTCTTTGGTTAAATTGGTTGCTGCGCCGCCTGTCACTGGCACTTGCCACAAATCATAGTTAGTGGTCCAAGCTTGATCTTTGCTCGGCGCTTTAGCGCTATAAACCACAAACTTACCGTCTGGCGTGAAAGTCACTTCTTCCATACCCGAGAAAGGTTTTGGCGGCGTTTCAGTATCTAACCCTTGGGTGACATCAACAACTTTAGTCAGTTTTTCACCGTTTACAGCGCCCACAAATAAATGGTTACGGGCGTGATCTTCCCAAGTGTCCCAGTGACGAACCATTAACTGTTTGTATTCGCGACCCGTCGATTTACGCTCAGATTCAGCGGTAAATTTATCCTTTGAGCAGGCTAAATCCTTACATTCTGGGAATACGCGCATGCTAAGTACAACTTGTTTACCATCGTTTGATAGCTTGTAGCCATCAATATCCAAAGGTAAATCAGAAACTTGAACCGCTTCACCGCCCGTTAATGACAGTTGGAATAGCTGGCTTGAACCGCTACGACCGGCAAGGAAATAAATTGATTTGTCGTCAGTGGCGAAACTCACATCGTGCTCAGTGCCCGCAGCAGAGGTCAGTTGTAACGGTTTCGCTTTCGTGTCAGTCAGATCCAATAGATACAGATCAGAGCTGCCCTCTCCCTTATCGTTTACCGTTTTAAGACCATAAACTAATTTAGTGCCATCGTGAGACACAGTCGCAGAATGCATCTTATTGAGTTTAATGAGTTGTTGCACAGTAAAAGGCGTTGGATCGGCCGCTTGGGCTGATAACGCCAACCCTGCGGCGCCGAGCGCCAATAGGAGAGGAGCTATTTTCATTGTTATGTCCGTCTTTTGTTGAACAGGTTCGAGGCTTGCAAATATTCGATAATCATCATTGCTGCAAACACGAATGTTAAAAACGATCTGAGATCGTATCTTTTGAAGATAAGCTTGCCACACTATCGAAACAAAAACGCTCAGGCAAGCCAAATGGCGAACCTGAGCGTATTTTTTTGTGACAAAATGTCAGTGGCGCAATGATTTGTCTAAGGAACTGATATCAGATTACCGAAGCAATCGATATCAGAGCGTAAATTTAAACGGCTTTGCTTAAAAAGCCATCAAGTTCAATCCGCTAAGACCTTAGCTTCACTCCAACTTAGGCTTTCGCGTTGGCGATATTCACTTTCCAAATTGCTGGGCCAGTTTCATGGGCGTTCACGCCATTTGAATCCACAGCCACAGTCACTGGCATATCTTGCACGTCAAACTCGTAAATCGCTTCCATGCCTAAATCAGCAAAGGCCACGACGCGAGAATGTTTAATCGCTTTAGACACTAGATACGCTGCGCCGCCAACGGCCATCAGATATACCGCTTTGTGCTTTTTGATTGATTCAACTGTCGCAGGGCCGCGCTCAGCTTTACCTATCATGCCCATCAAGCCAGTTTTCTCTAACATTAAGTCAGTGAATTTATCCATACGGGTTGCCGTGGTTGGGCCCGCAGGACCGACAACTTCAGTGCCTACAGGATCAACTGGGCCAACGTAGTAAATAAACTTACCGGTAAAGTCCACGCCTTCTGGCAGACCTTCACCGCTTTCAATCAGGCTTTGAATGCGCTTATGGGCAGCATCGCGACCGGTGAGCATTTTACCGCTCAGCAGAATGGTTTCACCGCTCTGCCACTGCTCGATATCCGCTTGAGTGACAGTATCTAAGTTAACGCGGCGCACATCATCACCCACTTCACGGGTAATTTCTGGCCAATCGGCCAATGATGGCGGCGTTAATTCCGCAGGACCTGAACCGTCTAAATGGAAATGTACGTGGCGTGTAGCCGCGCAGTTCGGGATCATCACCACTGGCTTTGACGCCGCGTGGGTGGGCGCCGATTTGATTTTAACGTCTAACACTGTGGTTAAACCGCCAAGACCTTGGGCACCTATGCCTAAGTTGTTCGCGCGCTCAAAAATGTCTAACCGCAGCTTTTCTTCGGTCGTTTGCGCGCCACGGGCCATCAACTCATGGATATCTACGCTTTCCATCAGCGCTTCTTTGGCTAATACGGCCGCTTTTTCCGCCGTGCCGCCGATGCCTATACCCAGCATACCCGGTGGACACCAGCCAGCACCCATAGTCGGTAGCGTTTTTTCTACCCATGCAGCGATATCATCTGATGGGTTTAACATCACCATCTTAGCTTTGTTTTCACTGCCGCCGCCTTTGGCTGCAATCGCCACTTCGATATGGTTGCCTGGCACCATGTCGATATGCACCACAGATGGCGTGTTATCTTTGGTATTTTTACGGCTGCCAGCAGGATCTGACACTATTGATGCGCGCAGTGGGTTATCAGGATTGGTATAGGCACGACGAACACCTTCGTCGACCATTTCCTGAATCGTCATATCGGTTTTGTCCCATTGGACACCCATACCCACTTTCACGAAAGTGGTCACAATCCCAGTGTCTTGACACAGAGGACGCTTACCTTCGGCCGACATACGCGAGTTAATTAAGATCTGGGCAATCGCATCCTTCGCCGCCGCACTTTGTTCACGCTCATAAGCTTGGCTCATGGCATCAACAAAATCCTTCGGGTGGTAATAAGAAATGTATTGCAAAGCATCCGCCACACTTTCAATAAAGTCGGCTTGTTTAATCACAGAAGTTTCAGACATTTTATGGTGAGATGACATAGTAGGAGCGCTCCAGCAGCCTTTGCGGCCTAACTTGTTTTTGTTTAATTCTTTCTGGGCCAATATGATACTCTTTCACATCTTTTTGGGCTACATCACATTTTGAATAGGGTTAATCGATGGCAATTAGGGCGTCAAAACAGCTTGCATCACGCCAACTTGACTGGACATTAAGTACAGCAGCACTGTTCGAACACTTTGCAAATGACACTTGGGCAATTCTGTTAGATTCGGCGAACGCGCCGCATCAAGACGCCAGATTCGACATCATTTGCGCCAATCCTATCGCTACGTTAGTGACTCAGGGCGAGCGTAGCGATATAAAGCTCATCGATACGAGCTTGAGCTTACCCGAGGCAATAGACCCAAACCGTGATCCCTTCGAGTTACTCAACACTTTATTAACCCATTGGTATTCAAAATCTTTTGATTGTGATTTGCCCTTTAGTGGTGGCGCAATGGGCAGTTTTAGCTACGATTTAGGCCGCAGAATTGAATCCCTGCCGATAACGGCCAAGCAAGATATACAACTGCCAGAGATGAACATCGGCTTTTACGACTGGGCGTTAGTTTTTGATTACCAAGCCCAGTGTTGGCATTTATTGCACTATTTAGGTGAAGCGGCACTCGACATTGAGTTGAATAAAATTCAAGATAAAATCACTAAAAAGCCAAATTCCGCCGCATTCATGCTCACTAGTCCATGGGCAGCACAAATAGACAAAGCCCAATACACGGGAAAATTTGAGGCGGTACAAGCCTATTTGCACAGCGGTGATTGCTATCAAATAAATTTAACCCAAAGATTTGAAGCCCATTATCAAGGCGATGAGTGGTCGGCCTATAGCCAACTGCGCAATGCCAATAAAGCACCCTTCTCGGCCTTTATGCGTCTGCCGCAAAACACGATTTTGTCGATTTCACCCGAGCGCTTTATTCAGCTTCGCGGTGACGATATTCAAACCAAACCCATCAAAGGCACACTGCCGCGTCATACCGATCCCGCACTGGATGTGAAAGCCGCCAATACACTGGCAAACTCACCAAAAGATCGCGCCGAAAATGTCATGATTGTCGATTTACTGCGTAATGATATCGGCAAAGTGGCGGCGGCAGGCTCAGTACGTGTACCGCATCTCTTTGAGATTGAAAGCTTTCCTGCCGTGCATCACTTAGTCAGTACGGTGACGGCCAAGCTTGATAGCCGATTCACGGCGAGTGATTTACTGCGCGCGGCGTTCCCCGGCGGCTCGATTACCGGCGCACCGAAAATTCGTGCCATGGAAATTATCGAAGAGCTCGAACCTTCACGGCGCAGCCTTTATTGTGGTTCTATGGGTTATATCAGCCAAGACGGCCAAATTGATACCAGCATTACCATTCGCACTATTGTGGCCGAACAGGGCAAACTCTATTGCTGGGCTGGCGGCGGCATAGTGGCGGATTCTGAAGTGGATGCCGAGTACCAAGAAACCTTTGATAAGATCAGCCGTATTTTACCTTTGCTTGGCGCTGCGTCACAAAAGCCGTAAGCTTTAATACTAAACAGTAACGAGAACGTCGATGGATCAAGCGGAATTTAGACTCAGATTTAATCTGCACCCGTTAGCGCGGCAAGATCCGGCGGCCTTCCCTCACCTTGGATTACGCAAAGCCGCAGTGTTGATCCCACTGCTGGAGATTAACGGTGAGCTGAATCTAATTTTGACCCAAAGACCTATGCATCTGCGCGCCCATCCGGGGCAGATCAGTTTCCCTGGCGGTAAAATTGAGCCCTATGATATTGATGCGATTGCGGCCGCGTTAAGGGAAGCAGAAGAGGAAATTGGACTCTCAAGGCATAACGTCGACGTGGTGGGCACGTTTCCAGCCCACAATACCTTCACAGGGTTTGAAATCACTCCTGTGATAGGCATTATCAAGCAGGCATTTGATTTAAAACTCGATCCCGGTGAGGTAGCCGATTGCTTTACCGTGCCATTAAGCTTTTTTATTGAACCGAATAATCGCCACCAAAAACGCTTTTTACGCCAAGGGCGCTATTACAGCGTGCATTTTATTCCCTATCAACAACGGTTTATCTGGGGTGCGACTGCGGCCATTATCGACCATCTGTGCCGCCAGTTAAGCATTCCTGCCGATATTCTCTGACTTCATTTGCCATAGCGAAACCGCCACAAGCCAACAGGCTAGCTTAAACCACCAAATGAATATACAAACCAGCGACAATCGAGGTTAACAGCAACATGGGAATATTAAACCAATAGCCCATGCGACTATGTTGGGCGACATAAAAATTAAACGCTAAACTGACCAAACTAATGCCGCCACAGGCCCAAATCAAATACTGCAATAATTGGGTTTCATGTGGATCCCAATGGACTCTAAATGTCGCGCCACGGGTCAAATAGGCCCCAACTTCACGGTCTGGCCTTGCATCACTAAACACTAATAGCGCATAGACGGCTATTGCCCAGCCTAAAATGGATAAGGTCGCAAGGATAATTTGAAATATTCTAGTCTTGCTCATACCGCCTCCCGCCGTTTAACTCACTATATCGCTCAATATCGATATTATTAACCTCAGGATACCTTTTTCAGCTTGAGAAAAGCCACCAGCAAGGTAATATAAACCTCCAAAATTTTCATATAAAACGTTTCGTTGGAGAATTAAGCAACAATGAGCATCGCATCTGTCGCATCTGTATTTAAAGGTGAGCACGCCGTCGGTTCTAAAGTCACAGTGCGTGGCTGGGTCAGAACCCGTCGTGACTCTAAAGCCGGCATCTCTTTTTTAGCTGTTTATGACGGCTCATGCTTTAATCCTATCCAAGGCGTCGTGCCCAATAGCTTAGATAATTACGACAACGAAGTGTTAAAGCTGACTGCGGGTTGTTCTGTTGTGATGACAGGCGACGTGGTGGAATCTCCAGGCGCAGGCCAAGCATTTGAACTGCAAGTGACTGAACTTGAAGTTGCTGGCTGGGTTGATGATCCAGACACTTACCCAATGGCCGCTAAGCGTCACTCGATTGAACATTTACGCGAATTAGCGCACTTACGCCCACGCACTAACATTATTGGTGCCGTTGCCCGCGTGCGTAACTGTTTATCCCAAGCGATTCACCGCTTCTACCACGAAGAAGGCTTTATTTGGGTATCTACCCCACTGATTACTGCATCAGATTGTGAAGGTGCCGGTGAGATGTTCCGCGTATCGACCTTAGATATGGAAAACCTGCCGCGTACTGAAGCAGGTAAAGTCGATTACGATAAAGATTTCTTCGGTAAAGAAGCTTTCCTAACCGTATCTGGTCAGTTGAACGCTGAAACCTACGCCTGTGCACTGTCAAAAGTGTATACCTTTGGCCCGACTTTCCGTGCTGAAAACTCAAACACTAGCCGCCACTTAGCGGAATTCTGGATGGTTGAGCCTGAAGTGGCCTTCGCTAACTTAAACGACATCGCTGGCCTTGCCGAAGCGATGTTGAAATACGCATTCAATGCCGTATTGACTGAGCGTATGGACGATTTAACCTTCTTCGCCCAGCACGTTGATAAGACAGTGATCGACCGTCTGCAATCTTTCGTTTCAAGCGATTTTGCACAAGTGGATTACACAGATGCGGTTGAAATTCTGCAAAACTGTGGCAGAACCTTCGAGTTCCCAGTGTCTTGGGGTATCGACTTATCTTCTGAGCATGAGCGTTACTTAGCCGAAGAACACTTCAAAGCCCCTGTGGTAGTGAAGAACTATCCGAAAGATATCAAAGCCTTCTACATGCGCTTAAACGATGACGGTAAAACCGTTGCCGCGATGGACGTGTTAGCCCCAGGTATCGGTGAAATCATCGGTGGTTCTCAACGTGAAGAGCGTTTAGACGTGCTGGATATGCGTTTAGCTGAAATGGATCTAAACCAAGAAGATTACTGGTGGTACCGTGATATGCGCCGTTATGGCACAGTGCCACACGCAGGTTTTGGTCTAGGGTTTGAGCGTTTAGTGTCTTACGTGACGGGCGTTAACAACATTCGTGATGTTATCCCATTCCCACGTGCACCGCGCACTGCGAACTTCTAATATCCTTTTGATTGGGCGTGTGACTCTTTGGAGTAACAAGCTCAACATTAGAATTAAGCTAAGGCGTCGCTACTGCGCCTTAGCAAAACGAAAAGGAGCTGAATATTCAGCTCCTTTTTTGTTTCTGCGCTTTTGCTAGCATGCTGAGCTAATACTCTGAACTAATACCATGAGTTAGCACCATAAATTATCATCACGACCCAACACTAATGCCTAACACTATTACCTAACATCATAAAGCGAAACAGCCACTCATTCGCTTGTTACTTATCCGCTTGATGCAGCGCCTGCGTGATATATTCCGCCACGTGTTTAGCTGCGATTTCATCGATTGAGGTTAACTTGATATGGCGGCGAAATTTGCCACTGCCTTCGAGCACCTTGTGTGGATCGCTAAAGTTTGCGCCCAAGCTAAACTCCAATGACACATGCTGTTTATAGGCAAACACCCCACCAAAAGCGCTCTTCGTGCTAAAGAGTATTCCACCATATTTAACAGTTTCAGTGATATCGAGCGAGGATAAGGCGGCAGTGGCTTTAACGGTTTGGCGCACGCCCTGGACGATTTCAAGCAAGCTCGGGCTCATAAAACCGATGTCTTCTAAGAGTTTTTCAAGTTGTTCATTCATCATCGCCTCCTGCGTAATGGTATTTTCCATAGCGGCCTTTCCATAATGTCGATTGTATCCTGTACAGTGAACTGAATAAAACCCCGTCAGGCTCTCATAAACAAAATCAATCGCTTAAACGTTATCTCAGCATGCCAACTACCAAGTGAAGTCGCAATGCCATGCTGCCATTACAATCAATAAAAAGGCCAAGCAGGTATGCTTGGCCTTTGGCTGGAGATATCTAACTAACCTTAAATAACACTAAGCTACATCAAGTAACACGAGCCTAAGTCACGCTAAACCACACGAAGTCACACTCTGTTTAAGATTAAAAGCCCTTCACACCTGCCATATCGGGGAGATGGTGAGCAATCCCCTTGTGGCAATCGATACAGGTCTTTTCGCCGCTCGCCAGTGACGTTGAGTGCATCTGCGCCGCTCTGGGTGATTGGCGGGTAAAGTCCATATACGTAAAGTTATGGCAGTTACGGCACTCGAGCGAGTCATTGGCTTTTAATCTTTCCCATTCATGCTCAGCTAACTCACGCCGTTTACTTTCAAACTTTTCTCGGGTGTTAATCGTGCCGAAAACCTTCCCCCACACTTCCTTAGATGCCTGCATCTTACGGGCGATCTTATCTGTCCAGTTATGTGGTACATGGCAATCTGGGCAGGTTGCCCGCACACCACTGCGGTTAGTGAAATGAATCGTTGTCTGTAACTCTTGATAGACGTTATTTTCCATCTCATGGCAACCGATACAGAAGGCTTCCTTGTTGGTAGCTTCAAGGGCAGTGTTAAAGCCGCCCCAGAAAATCACCCCAGCCACAAAGCCACCTAAGGTCAAAAAACCTAAACTGTAATGCACACTCGGACGATTGAGTACCTGCCAGATTTTTTTCAGTTTATCTAACATGCTAACTCCTAGTGTTTTTTCTGCTCAGTGTTGGTTTTGATCAGATGTTCCATGTCTACAAAGTCGTTTTCGACCAGTAATTTGGCATCTAACTGCGGCACATGGCACTGAGTACAGAAATATCGACGCGGCGATAATTCGGCTAAGAAGTTATTATCCCTGTCCATATAGTGCGTGACACTGACCATAGGCGCTTGGGAATCCCCGATGCGACTGCGAGCATGACAGGCCATACACTTATTCACTTTAAGATCGAGCTGATAGCCGTCAATTTTGTGCGGGATCACGGGTGGCTGCATGGGATAGTTACGCACTTCCTTCACATCGGTATTACGCACGTTTTGCATCGCTGGCGGCGTCGGCTCGACATTGATAGGCGCTTGGCGCAGGGTATCAATTTTATCTTCGGGAATACTGGCGGCAGATACACTTGTCATCATTAATGCGCCAAAGGCCAGTAAACCGATCGCTGAAACTAATTTTAGGGTTTTCATCGTGTTCTCCTTAAACCTTGACGATCTTCACCGCACATTTTTTAAAGTCAGTTTGTTTTGACAAGGGATCTGTCGCATCTAAAGTGACTTTATTAATGAGCTGGCTAGCATCAAACCAAGGCACAAACACTAAGCCCACAGGCGGTTTATTACGGCCACGGGTTTCAACTCGGGTCTTAATTTCACCCCGTCGTGACACCACACGAATTTCGTCACCGCGGCGCAGACCGCGTTTCTTGGCATCTTCGGGATGCATAAAACACACAGCATCAGGGAAAGCACGATAAAGCTCAGGCACACGTTGGGTCATAGAACCCGAATGCCAATGTTCCAGCACTCGGCCCGTCGATAACCAGATATCGTATTCTTCGTCTGGCGACTCGGCGGCGGGCTCATAGGGCAGCGCAAAAATCACCGCACGGCCATCGGGATGACCATAAAACTCAAAGCCCTTACCTGCTTTAACATAAGGATCGCTCCCCTCACGGAAACGCCACTTGGTTTCCTTGCCATCGACCACAGGCCAACGCAGACCATGGGCCTCGTGATAAGCATCAAATGGTGCTAAGTCGTGGCCATGACCGCGTCCAAAGGAGGCGTATTCTTCAAACAGGCCTTTTTGCACATAGAAACCAAAATGTTTAGCTTCATCGTTCAGATACTTAGGATCCGCATCCGTCAATGGGAACTTATCAACATTGCCGTTTTGGTACAGAACTTCGAATAGGGTTTTGCCCTTAAACTCTGGATTAGCGGCTAACACATCTTTTGGCCACACTTCATCTGTGGTGAAACGTTTCGCAAACTCCATCAGCTGCCACAGATCCGAATGCGACTCGCCCGGCGCTTGCACCATTTGATGCCAGAACTGAGTACGGCGCTCGGCATTACCGTAAGCCCCCTCTTTCTCAACCCACATAGCAGTGGGCAAGATCAAATCGGCGGCTTGAGTGGTAACTGTGGGATAAGCATCTGATACCACGATAAAGTTGGCAGGGTTACGGTAACCCGGTAGCCCTTCTTCGTTGATGTTCGGCCCCGCCTGCATATTGTTGTTCACTTGCACCCAATAGCAGTTCAAGTCACCGTCTTTTAGGCGGCGATTTTGCTCGACAGCATGATAACCGGGTTTAGGTGGAATAATGCCGCTTGGAATTTTCCACGTTTCTTCAGCGTGTTTTCTGTGCTCGGGATTGGTCACCACCATGTCCGCAGGTAAACGGTGAGAGAAAGTCCCGACTTCACGGGCCGTGCCACAGGCCGATGGCTGACCTGTCAGCGAGAACGGACTGTTGCCAGGGGTAGAAATCTTACCTGTTAATAAATGGATGTTGTAAATCAGGTTGTTACACCACACACCACGGGTATGTTGGTTAAAGCCCATGGTCCAGAATGACGTCACTTTCGTATTAGGATCAGCATACAGCTTAGCCAATTCGATCAGTTTATCTTCTGGCACGCCAGACAGTTTACTGACTTTCTCGACTGTGTATTCGGCAACAAAGGCTTTGAAGGCTTCAAAATCGATTGGCGTTGAATCCCCCGCCGTTTTGACGTTTTTGGCTTTCTGTTCAAGCGGATGAGTCGGACGTAAACCGTAGCCGATATCAGTCGTGCCTTGGCGGAAATTTACGTGTTTCTTCACGAAATCCCAGTTCACTTTATCGTTTTGAATAATATAGTTAGCAATAAAGTTCAACATGGCTAAATCGGTTTGCGGGGTGAACACTATCGGTAAATCTGCCAGATCGAAGGAGCGATGCTGGAAAGTCGATAACACGGCCACTCTGACATGGGGTTCACTCAAGCGTCTGTCGGTCACTCGGCTCCACAGGATCGGGTGCATTTCGGCCATGTTCGAGCCCCAAAGCACAAACGCATCGGCGGCTTCCATATCGTCATAGCAGCCCATTGGCTCATCGATACCGAAAGTGCGCATAAAACCGACCACGGCCGACGCCATACAATGACGCGCATTAGGGTCGATATTGTTAGAGCCAAAGCCCGCCTTCATCAACTTAACGGCGGCGTAACCTTCCCACACTGTCCATTGGCCCGAACCAAACATGCCCACAGCGGTTGGGCCCTTGGCTTTAATGGTCTCTTTCCATTTTTGCGCCATGATGTCGAAGGCGCTGTCCCAGCTTATCGGCGAAAACTCGCCGTGCTTGTCGTATTTGCCATCGGTCATTCGCAGCATGGGCGTGGTTAAGCGATCGCTGCCATACATGATTTTCGACAGGAAATAACCCTTGATACAGTTAAGGCCACGGTTCACTTCACTGTTGGCATCGCCGTGGGTGGCCACCACTTTGCCGTCGCGAGTGGCGACAGTCACAGAGCAGCCCGTACCACAGAAACGGCATGGAGCCTTGTTCCACTCTAATTTGGTTTGTTCTGAGCTGGTTATCAGGTTACTTGCGCCAGCGGGCAAAGCTAAACCTGCGGCCCCTGCAGCGGCGATCACCGCGTTGGCCTTAATAAAGTCACGTCTGTTCATATTCATTCTTCACCCTCTTCGAGCGTTTCACTCTGGTGGTAAACCATAGTGGCGGATAACACACCCGGAATGGCATTGATCGCTTCTATGCAGTCCATCAAGGCGCGCTGAGTCTCACCTTCGATAACCACGACCAATTTCACTTCGTTGTTGACGGAAAGTTCGGCATTTTCAATGGTCATGATCTCTTGTCTAACATCTGCCATTTTCTGCGGTAAGACCTGCACCACTAAACTGGTGATATGGAGTTCTTTGCTCATCCGACATTCCACTCTTTGTCTAATATTTGATAATAAAGCGATTAACCCGCTCCCGGCGGTCCAGTCAGGATCTGACTAAACCAAATTGCAAAGCCCAAGCCACTGACCAGCAGCACGGACAATAACGGTGCGAGAAATACGGTTAAAAAGATAAAAATTTTCAGTTCTAAGGATTTTTCTTCTGCGGTGCTAGCACTCATGCATCCTCCAAGAGGTGTGTTCCTGCCATTTTTTCGCGCTGGAACAAGCGTCAGCGGCAGGTTTTATGTATATCCGTTGCATCTTTAACTCACTCAAACATCATACCTTTTAGTTGTTAACAAACTGTATACCTCCAAATTGGTAAAGCTGATGATGCTTGATCCAGATCATCAATTTGGCGATAGATTTAACTAGCTCATGGTTTGTAAACGATTTACTAGATTGTAATGAGGTGAATTCGGACAAAGAAGTTATTAAGGTGTGGCTAAAACATGGTCAAAGATCAGTTTTTTAGCAAGGTGAATGTTTAAAATTAGCGCTAAATATCTCCAAAGGAGTAAAGCAAACTGATTAGGGCGTGTTGACGTTTCGAGATTAAATGTTGTTTGCTCAGGTAAGTTAGTGACCGCAAAACGAGAACGACTAAAACCACAAAGTAAAAACGCCGCTAAGTAAGCTTAGCGGCGTAATGAGATAACCAAGAATAACAACTATTGAGTCGTAAATAATAAATTCACTGACCTCATATTTTTATACTTGTTGGATATGATTCAAAATGCGTTTTTCAGATATCGGATAAGCCGTGCCTAACACCTGCGCAAAACAGGAAACACGATACTCTTCAATCATCCAGCGCGCTTCAATTAACGCGGGCGGTGTCGGCTGCGATCGTGGCACTTTCGCCAATTGTGCATTCAATGCTTCCTGCACCTTGTTAATGCTCTGCATATGCAAACGGTCACGAGTCGGATCGACAGGCAACTTCTCGACACGGATTTCAATCGCTTTTAAGTAACGCGCCACATCGACTAAACGATTCCAACCGCAGGATTCAACAAACCCTTTAAAAACTAATTTGTCTAATTGGCTTTGAATATCACTCATAGCAAAAGCGATATCTAAGCTAATTTTGCCCTTGAGACGCTTTTTAATGCTCTGGTATAAGGTCAAAATCTGCTCAACCTTCAGGGCAATTTGCTCTGCGGTCGGGTTGAGTTCTTGGCGGACCCAGTCCTTTGCCTGCTCAAATTGGGTTTGATTACGCACATCGAGGGCTTTTTCATCCAACAATTGCTGCACAGCGGCGGCAATAATGTCATCAATCAAGATTTGCACTTGACCGAAGGGATTGAAATACATCGCCAATTTCGCCTTATTCGGCAAAGCTTGCTGTAAGTGTTTCACCGGTGATGGAATGTTTAGCAGCAATAAGCGTCGCAGACCTTGGCGATGGGCATCTAAGGCTTCAAATTCGTCATCAAATAATTTGATCGCAACACTGTCTTTTTTATCGATCAGCGCCGGAAACGCCCGCACTTGATAATTGCCTTTTTGCTGCTGATATTGCTGCGGCAAATCGCCGAAGGACCACTCAGTTAACGCTTCTTGCTCTATACCTTTATCCGCCACCTGACGAATGGCTTTCGCCACCACGCCCTGCAACTCGGCTTTTAAGGTATCGAGCACCCGACCTTCGGCGACTAAGTTGTGTTTATCGTCTTCGATTTTAAAGTTCATCTGCAAATGCGCGGGCAGTTGCGTTAAATCAAAATCTTCCGGCGATATACGCGTGCCACTCATGCGCAATAATTGCTTGCACATGGCCTCAAGCAAACTGGCACTAAAAGGCACCATGGCCTGCACACAAGCGCGGGCATAGTCAGGCGCGGGCACAAAGTTACGTCGTAAACTCTTAGGCAAAGATTTGATCAGAGCGATGCACTTTTCTTCCCTTAGCCCTGCCACTAGCCAATCAAAATCGCTATCGTCGATTTGATTAAGCAGCGCCACCGGAATGTGAACCGACACGCCGTCATCCGCCGCCGCGGGTTCAAAGTGATAACTTAGCTGAAGGCGCAAATTGCCCTTGTGCCACGTATCGGGGAAATCCAAGGTCGAGATATGGTCGGCATTGCGCTGCATTAACAGTGCTTTGCTGAAATCGAGTAAATCCGGTTGCTCGCGCTTGGCCTTCTTCCACCAGCCAAAAAACAGCTGCGCGTTGTAAATCCCTTCAGGGATCCGCGGCTCGTAAAAATCCACTAACACTTGCTCGTCCACCAAAATATCGCGGCGACGGGATTTATGTTCGAGTGATTCAATGTCTTCGAGCAGCTTTTGGTTAGCGACAAAAAACGCTTCTTGGGTCTGTAACTGCCCTTCTGCCAAAGCGCTGCGGATAAAAATCTCACGCGCTTCAACAGGATCGATGGGGCCGTATTGCACTTTGCGGCGGTGCACAACCGTCAAACCATAAAGCACTTGATTCTCAAGGGCGATAACGCTGCCAGGTTTTGCCTCAAAATGGGGCTCTACATAGCTTTTCTTAATCAAATGCGCCGCTAAGGGCTCTAGCCATTCGGGTTCGATTTTAGCGCAGCAGCGAGCAAATAGACGTGATGTTTCAGTAAGCTCAGCCGCCATAATCCACTTAGGGCCTTTTTTGGCGAGCGGCGAACCGGGAAACACAAAAAACTTACGATTACGCGCACCTAAATACTCGTTATTGTTATCTTTAAAACCAACATGGCTCAACAATCCCGACAACAACGCACGGTGCAAGCTGTCGTAATTGGCGGGTGTATCGTTTAAACGCCACTTTAAATCGTGCACGGCTTGTTTAAGCTGAGTGTATAAGTCCTGCCACTCGCGCACGCGCAAATAGGCTAAATATTCATCGCGGCACTTTTTACGGAACTGGCTAGCAGATAACTCTTTTTGCTGATCTTTTAAGTGCTGCCACAGATTTATCCAACTGACGAAATCGGAACTGGGATCGGCAAAACGGCGATGGGCTTCATCACTGGCTTGCTTCTTCTCCATCGGTCGTTCGCGGGGATCTTGAATCGATAAGCCCGCGGCAATCACTAGCACTTCGTTCAAACAACCTAACTGCTGACTCTCGACCACCATACGCGCCAAACGCGGATCCACAGGAATTTGCGCCAGATTGCGCCCAAGTGGCGTCAACACTAGCTTGCCGTGTTTGCTCTCAACCGCTTGTAATTCTTCGAGCAGCAAGAAACCATCGCGGATATGGCGGGGATCGGGTGGCTCGATAAAGGGGAAACCGGCGATATCACCTAGGCCGATGGCCAGCATCTGCAAAATGACCGAAGCCAAGTTAGTACGCAGAATCTCAGGATCGGTAAACGCCGGACGATTATTAAAATCCGCCTCATCGTACAAACGAATACAGATACCCGGTCCCACACGGCCACAACGGCCTTGGCGCTGATTGGCGCTCGCCTGTGAGATAGGTTCAATCGGTAAGCGTTGCACCTTAGTGCGATAGCAGTAGCGGCTGATACGCGCCGTACCTGGGTCGATAACATAGCGAATGCCCGGCACAGTCAGCGAGGTTTCCGCTACGTTGGTCGCTAGTACAATCCGCCGACCTCTGTGACTACTGAAGACTTTGGACTGCTCGCCATAGGACAAACGCGCGTACAGCGGCAAAATTTCGGTATCGCGGTAATTACGTCGGCTCAATTGCTCGGCCGTATCGCGAATTTCCCGCTCGCCGTTCATAAAGATCAGAATGTCGCCAAGCCCTTCGGCCACCAGCTCATCGACGGCGGCAAAAATGCCTTCGATTTGAT
The DNA here is from genome assembly GCF_031931965.1 of Shewanella sp. SP2S2-6. NCBI lineage: Bacteria > Pseudomonadati > Pseudomonadota > Gammaproteobacteria > Alteromonadales > Shewanellaceae > Shewanella > Shewanella sp. SP2S2-6. The sequence goes on from NZ_JAUOEQ010000012.1 coordinate 29,679, forward strand.
CTAAATCAGCATCGCTATCTTGCACTAATGGTCGATAACGGGTTTCGACCGGAAAGGTACGGCCCGACACTTCGATAATCGGCGCATTGTTGAAATGCTTAGAAAAACGCTCAACGTCTATGGTCGCCGACGTGATGATGACTTTAAGATCGGGGCGTCTTTTAAGGATCTGTTTAAGGTAGCCCAGAATAAAATCGATGTTGAGGCTACGCTCGTGGGCCTCATCTATGATGATAGTATCGTATTGATCGAGATTGCGATCTGAGGTCAATTCCGCCAGTAAAATACCGTCGGTCATCAACTTAATATAAGAGTCACTCTTAAGTGCATCGGCAAACCGCACTTTAAAGCCGACCACTTCACCGAGCGGGCTTTGTAATTCTTCTGCGACTCTGCTCGCCACGCTGCGGGCAGCTAAGCGTCTTGGCTGGGTGTGGCCAATCATGCCACGGCAACCTAAGCCGAGTTCTAAACAAATTTTGGGGAGCTGCGTGGTTTTACCCGAGCCCGTTTCACCAGCAATGATCACCACTTGATTGCCCGCAATCGCGCGCGCAATGTCATCGCGCATCAAAGAAACGGGAAGGTTTTCAGGATATTGGATTTTAGGGCGAGCGTTACGGCGCTGCTCAACCTTCTCAAACGCCGCCTGCGCTTGCTCACTCAGCTGGGCTAAGATTTGGGTCTTTTTATCTGAGTCGGCTTCTTTATTGAGCTTAAATAAACGACGACGGATCCTAGACGCATCAGCCTGATAACAAAGATTAAGATAGGCGTTCGATAGCGGATGTTTGTCTGAGTTCAAATCCAAATTCCATTGCTAGCATCAAAAACGGCGATCCTAGCAAGGAAAGTGGCGCAATGGTATTGCTAATTACTCTGCACTCAGGATAAAGGCTGTCAGATTATGTCCACAGCGGCTCAGATTAAACCGGTGAAAGATAGCATTGTTGCATATAGATATTCATCGCTTTGAGCACATTAGTACGATTTATCGTGCCTATCACTTTACCGTGTTCAACCACAGGATAAACCTTAGGTTTAGGCCCGAGCATTTGTTCAGCAAGTTGCAAAATACTGTCATCAGGCCCGACAAACAGCACTTCAGTACGCATACAGTCCTTCACCACTGAGGTCATATCGCAGTGATAGCTACTCTTGATCATCACAGCCAGACAATCCTGCTGGGATAAAAAGCCTACCAAATCGCCCGCCTCATCAACCACAGCGGCGCCCATTTTATTATTATCTAACAGCTTTTCGACCGCGGTCGCCAGCGACATATTCGCGCGCAGTAACACGGGCTGACGATCCATATGGTCACGAATCTTAATTAAGTCCATAGTCTTCCCCTCGAATTAACCCTACGTTTGTAGTCTAGTCAAAATATCGGCAAGGATGTGCGATTTATATCGATTGCGCTTATCTAGTGTGTAAACCGAATGTCAAAAAGCGCTGACAGAATAAAAAGAAACAGCAAACGGATACACAGCACGACGAAATAATTAATGTCTCGTTAAGTGCTAGACGAAGCTGCTGATCCGGCGAACTTGGCGGCGTCTTGTACGGCTTGCAAGTCCTCTTCGATATCAAGCACTTTTTGTGAACGCTTCAGCGCCAATCGACCGTGGTACTCAGCGGCTGCGCGTATTTCCCCGTCATCGCTGGATGCTAACGATTCAAGCGCTTTTTGTAGCCGTACTGCGACTTCCACCACTCCCGCACCGTCTCTAGCTATCGCGGTAAACGCATCATCAAACATGTCCTGCACACAAACGTGAGGAACCTCTACGCGATCACACTCTGGCGCGGGTTTATCATCACCTGCCGCGGGTTCACCCCATAGTGTAAACAGCCGTACCAGTGTGCCTATGATGCAAATGGCCGTACCTGGGTCATTGACCGCGGGTGATAAAGCGCGGCCAGCGATTTCCGACAGTACCACTAGACCAAATCGCGGATCGTCGTCAAAAAGACGGGTATCACCAATCTGGAATGACTCGACAACACAAGTGCAATCCATCTCAGTCTGCTCCGCACCATCGGCACTAATGTATGCCAATGGTCGATTGGGTGTGGCGAACGTACCCGGCAGAGCTGCGATTACGACTCGCACCTCGTTTTTCTCTGCCCAGCGCTGCATCGCAGCAATATTAATGTACTTAACATAACCGACGTTAGCCGCGTACACGGCTCGTCCACGCGCTTGGGGACGCACAGAAACGCCGCCAAGATGTGGGGTATTGCGTCGCCGTGTCAGGGCATCGGCCGCCGCCTTTTCAACTTTCTCAATTGTGGTTGCCATGCGGCCAAGACGAGCGATGCGATCCACCCAACGTACAAAGGTAAAGATCACCATGCCAAAAATAAACGTGGTCAGCAGGGAAAGGATAAACAGACCTGCCGTTTGAAAGTAATCATTTTTGACCGCAGTGAGTGCCACAATACTGAAGATAAATGCCCCAACAAAGGTCGATAGCGCATTCTGGGAGGCATCATCGGCGACAACTAAAATAAATGAACGTGGTGTTGCCGTGTTAGCCGCCGAAGCATAGGCCGAGACCATAGAACCCACGGAAAAAGTGGCGATAACCAGCATGCTGGAAGCCATAACGGATAACAGCGCCTCGATGGAGGCCGATGACACCTTAGGTGCAATCTCAACAAGCTCAGTGCCATCAGCCAATTTTGCGACAAAGGCGACTGCAATCGATAATAGGCAAACAAGCAGTGGTTTAACCCAAAGTCGATGGCGAAACCGATTGAGGAAAACTCTGACGCGGTCGGTTAACACGGTAGAAATCATGTAAATATCCTTTACGCTGAGTGCAACCTCATGCAAACGCGATGAGTTCGCTGGACACAAACTGCAGCTTTTTGACTGTGAGTTAAGTACGGCTTTGCGTTTGATGATTGTACGTCTAATGAAATCAAACAACGCTTTATACGCACATACCATAGACTAATCGTAATAGCTCAAACCTATCAGCTTCTTATCCAGTCTTAAAGCAAAAAACCGTTAGCAAAAAGCGAGTGCCACTTTCGCAGCACTCGCTTTTTAAGGTTTATAAGTGATGTTTCTAAGCAATCTTCTAAACAATCTTGTAAGCAATGTCCGTCTCGAACCAACTGCTTTTACAATTCAAGTTATTGGTCTTGCCAGATCAGCACTTGGGCGGGTTCGCCATTGCTACGGGTAGCGCGGTACATGCCTTCAGTGTTAAATGGCGTGGCGATATTACCGCGCTGATCGACGGCAATCACGCCGCCCGAACCACCTGCGGTGATAAGACGTTGATTGATCACTTCATCGGCGGCTTGAATAATGGATTTCTGCTGGTATTTCACTTTGGCACAAATATCCCCCGCCACTTGGTAACGAATAAAGAACTCACCGTGTCCGGTTGCCGATACGGCGCACACCCCATTTTCAGCATAAGTACCGGCACCAATCACCGGGGAATCTCCAATGCGGCCGAAGCGTTTTGCCGTCATGCCGCCGGTTGAGGTACCAGCAGCTAAGTTGCCATTTTTGTCTAAGGCGACGGCGCCTACGGTACCAAATTTGTAATCGAGATCTTTCATCTCAACATTGGCGACTTGCTCTGATTTAGCCGCAGCTTGCAGTTTTTGCCTAGCATCGAGTAATTGTTGATAACGCTCGTCAGTATCAAAATGACTGTTTGGCACTAAGCTAAAGCCTTGAGTCAAGGCAAATTCTTCTGCACCTGCGCCCGAGAGCATCACATGCTCAGACTTATTCATCACAGCTAAAGCGAGATCAATGGGATTGGCGATATGGCGCACTCCAGCAATTGCGCCAGCATTCATGGTTTTGCCATCCATAATGGACGCATCTAACTCATGCCCGCCGTCATAGGTGTAAACCGCGCCTATGCCGGCATTGAACAGTGGGCTATTTTCGAGAATATTAATGGCTGTTTGCACCGCAACTAAACTGTCACCGCCCTCTTCTAACACTTTTGAGCCTTTATCAACCGCTTCCTTTAACTTATCTTTGTAGGCTTGGCGCTGTTCAGGGGTGAGATTAGCCTTAGAAATCGTGCCAGCGCCGCCGTGGATCGCAATCGCAAACGGTTTGTCATTGGCAAAGGTGTTGTGTGACATAAAAAGTAAACCCGAGATAATTAAACTAAAGGTGGCTAATTTTGTTTTCATTCTTTACATCCCCTTAAAAAGTAGCGTCCTTTGTACCCATTTCATCGTGTAATTTCAATCATCTCCTTGCCTGTTGGTTTTATTCTGGCGACAATGATGCCACATCACAGGGACTATAAAGTGCAGCCATTTTTGCAAATCACCTCACATTATTTTCGTTTTTGCTTATTTCTGAGTCTGATTTCAGTCACATCCGTCGCTGCGGCGGCAGATGAATTTATTAAATTGTCTGTCTCAGGCGTGAATGAAGCTCTGCAACGTAACATAGTTGCGCACTTAGGCACCTTACCCGAGTCCGAGGTGCAGCGCCGTGCCTTTCTGTTTAATGTCGAAGACAATGTCAGCACAGCCTTAGAATCCATGGGTTACTACCATGGTGAAGTGGAAGAAAAACTGACGGAACATGATAAGGGCCCTTGGGAACTGAAACTGGAGATCACTGCTGGCGAACCGACCATAGTGCAATGGGTCGATATTAACTTCAGTGGTGAAATGCTTGATGATCGCGCCTTCGATCAATGGCTGGCTAAGGTCAACTTAAAGCCTGGCGATGTGCTAAACCACGGTGTATATAGCGACGTCAAATCGCAACTGGTCACCTTAGCTTTAGCCCGAGGTTACTTCGATGGTGAATTTACGGAATCACAGATTAAAGTTAACCGCGACATTAATACCGCGCAGGTAAGTTTACATTTCGACTCTGGTAAACGTTATAAATTTGGCCAAGTCAGCTTCGAAGGCCATAGTTTAGAACCTGAAATTTTAGAAGATCTTATCCCTTTTAAGGCAGGTGCTTCATATTCAACCCGCCGTGTGAGCGCGCTGAATCGCCAGTTATTAGATACGGGCTATTTCGCCAATATCAAAGTGATCCCGCAAATCGACGGTGTCGAAGAGAGTCATATTCCTGTGCTGGTCGAATTAACCCCTAAGGCAAGCCACGCCATTGAGCTCGGTTTTGGTGGTGATATTGGTAAGACAGACCAAGCTTTCGACCCAAGGGTGCGCGTCACTTGGCGCACGCCACAAATCAATAAATACGGCCATTCACAGGAAACCAGCCTCGAATGGTCACCGGATAGACCTAAGTTATTAACCACTTATACTATCCCCTTGACACATCCCTTAGATGATCAATTAAAAATCCGCGTCGGTTTACTGCGGGATAAATACGGTGTGACCCAAGTGTATGACGCCGAGAATCGCGATTTTAGTAACACAGGTCAGCTTGAATCGACTAAATACCTTATTGGACTATTGCGCCAACAAAGACTAGAAAATCAGTGGCTAATGAATTATTCACTTGAGGCTATTCGCGAAGAATACACCCAGTCTGATGTCGATTATATGCCGTCGTTTTATCTGGCTGGGATCAACTTTTCGCGAACGACGCGGGGAGATAATTCACTCGATCCTAAGTCTGGTTTCAGACAGATTTACAGCCTAGATTATGCAGATCCCAATTTAGGCTCAGAAACCCGCTTAGCGCGCCTTCAAGCCAAATTTAAATGGATTGATACCTTCTTCGACAATCACAGGATTGTTGCGCGTATCGATTTAGCCGCCAACTTAGCCAACGAGAATGATCTGGCTTCTATCCCGCCTTCGCTGCGCTATTTTGCCGGTGGTGATCAAAGTGTACGGGGTTATGGTTATCAAGAATTGGGTCCCTATTTAGATTATGTCGCAGATGATGGTAAAACCAATCGCGAGGTCATAGGTGGCCGCTATTTAATGGTCGGCAGTTTAGAATATCAATATTATGTAACCCCCACTTGGCGGGTCGGTACCTTTATCGATGCGGGTAACGCCTTCGATAATAATCAATTTGAACCTGTTGTCTCAGTCGGTGGCGGTATCCATTGGATCTCCCCCATTGGCCCAATCAAACTGGATTTAGGGGTTGGATTGAAAGAAACCGATACCATTGAAAGATCATGGCGTATTCACCTGACCATGGGGACAGATCTATGAGCCAGCCCCCAGAGCATAATAAGCCAACAGAGCAAGACGTAATAGACAGCCCTATCACCGAAGTCACTGAAGCCATTGCGACCTCTGTCACCCAATCGGTATCATTCATTCAAAAACTGTGGCGACAGTTCAAACTCTGGACTCGGATTATCATCTATGTGCCATTAGGGCTTTTAGTGTTAATCGCCCTATTACTCGGCACTGAGTTTGGTTCGCGCATCACAGTGGGCTTAGCCGATCAGTTTGTGCCCGATCTTGATCTAACTTACACCTCAGGCTCCATTAATAAAGACTTAGCCCTTTCCCATGCGTCTTGGTCTATGGCTGGCATCAAGGTGCAACTTGAGGATCTGCATTTACTGTGGCAACCCGCCTGTTTACTACAAAAACGTTTATGTGTGAATGGCTTATCTGCGGCCAAAGTCGATGTGACTATTGATACCTTAGCCCTGTCTGCCGACACAAACGAAACCCCGATAGTGCCGCTCGATGAAGCGCCCAACGAGCTGCAATTACCCTTTGATATTGAGTTAGACTCCTCGGAGCTCAAGGCTGTGAATATCCAAGTGGATGAGATGCAATTTACAGCGAATCGCCTTAACGCAGAGGCAAAGTGGTTTGCCGAAGGCTTGTCGGTTAAGCAGCTTTCCAGTGAAGGATTGTTCGTGCTGATCCCCACAGCAACCGATACCGCGCAAACGAGCCAAGCAGCGACAACGACGGCTTCTAACGCCGACATAGCCGCGAGTACGACACCCAACGCAGCGGCCAATGCAACACCTGATCCATCGGCCAACTCGCCGGCAAAAAACAAGCCCGTAAAAGACAATTATGCTGAATGGGCCCTAGCGCACTTGCCACAAGTGTTTATGCCTTTTCCTGTGACGGTTAATGCCCTCACGCTTGATAACACCACGCTGCAAATCGGCGATCGTAAAGATGTCTTTAGCCATGCCGAGCTGCAAGGTCATTTCCGCGAATATCAATTGACCTTAGATCATCTTGCCATCAGCCATACAGATGGCAGCGCGGATATCACAGGCAGTTTAACGCTCGATAACGATTATCCACTCGATTTAGAAGCCAACCTCACCCTTAACCAATTAGCCGAATTACCTGAGCTGACTCACCAAGCGCTAGATATAAAGCTGAGCCAAAGCTTAGGGCAATTGCAGGTAAACGCTGTCGCCAAGGGCGATGCCGACTTCAAGCTAGATGGGCAGATAACGCTTCGCGATCCTAACCTGCCCTACAAGGTAAAACTTGAACAGACACGGCTGCAGTGGCCGCTAAAAAGCCCTCATTACTCAGTCAGTGATGTGGCACTGGAAAGTCAAGGTGATCTCAATCGTCAAGAGGCAAGCCTTAAAGGCCAGCTGACAACGCCGTTTCACAAAGTACTCACCATAGACACTAGCCTTCAGCATCAAGATGCGAAGTTAACCATTAATAATCTTGATGCAACGGGCGCGATTGGTCAGGTCAAGCTCACGGGCGAACTCGATTATCAAAAAGCCATTCGCTGGAACGCCAATCTCTGGCTCAATGACGTAAAACTGCAGGAAGTACAACTACCACAAACGGATACGGCGCAAATAGCAACCAGTCTACCGGACAGTTTGATTTCAGGAAAATTACGCACTCAAGGCTCATTTGCTGATCCTCACTGGCAAGTCTCCCTGAACGACACTGAGCTCACGGGCACTCTGCAAGGTTATCCCTTCGATATCACAGGGGATATCAATGTGAATGATTCCCTGTATGTCAGTGCTAAGGGGCTGAACGCCAAAGTACTGGGCTCGACTCTGGCACTCAAAGGCGAAGCCAACGCCAACTGGGATCTACAGGGTGAGCTGCAAGTACCCGACTTCGGTCTGTGGTTGCCTAAGGCCAGCGGCCAATTGCAGGCGCAAATTAATGTCACAGGGGATGAGAAGCACCCTCAAGTTGAACTCACCGCCCAACTCGCTGAACTGTTTTATCAAAACATTAAACTGCGAGAATCCAACTTAAAGGCCTATTACAAGCCGCTAGAACAACATGAATTTGCTATCTCGCTGAAATCAAAAGCCTTACAGATTGCGGATCAGAATGTAGATACAGTGACGCTTGGGGCGAAAGGCACGATTGACGCTCAAAAGCTGACCCTGAATGCCACGGGCGATCTCGGTCTCGATACCACAGTGAGTAGCCAATACGATGTGAAAAAATCGCGACTACGGCTCGATGTCGAACGTCTAAATCTCAACACCCCCGTTGGCCTATGGCAGCTCGATAACGCCATTAACCTCGCTTGGGATCAAAACAAAAATCAGGGCAGCATCACGCCGTTTTGCCTCATGAATCCGAACAGCCGCATCTGCCTAAACAGCGAGACGACAATCGGCAAAAAAGGCAGCGCGCAGGTGAGCTATTCGGGTAATCCAGGGCAATTACTCGTACCGATATTGCCAACGAATATGCGCTGGGATGGTCCTGCCTCATTGTTAGCTAATTTTGCTTGGGCTGCGGGTCGTAAACCCACTGCCGATGTGAACTTTGATTTTGCCCCTGGCAGTATCATGCTCAAGCGGGATAAGAATCGTGAAGTCACCATTAATTACCAACATCTGTCATTGCTGGCGACCTTAGATGCTAAACGGCTTGCAACAGTATTAAATTTTGAATCTGAAGGCGTGGCCAGTTGGCAGAGTGAGATCAACGTCAATGTCACCCCAGACCGCACGCTCTCAGGTTTTGCCAATATCAAGCAAATCAACTTACAACCACTGGGAGAATTTTTCCCGCAACTCAATACAGTACAAGGCTTGCTGACCAGTCAGCTTAACTTTGCGGGCAATCTAGAGGCGCCAGAAGTATCGGGAAGCATGGCCTTAACGGAGGGCGCCTTAGCCCTGACGGCAAACCCAACACTCATAGACAAAATTGACCTGTCTATGTCGTTCGCGGGTCAACAAGCCCAGCTCAAAGGCCGCTGGATGATGGGTAATGGTTTGGGCAGGGTAAATGGTCAACTGCAATGGCCCCAAGGTCAATTTAGTGGCGAATTAGCCCTCGAAGGCGATAAGCTCGCCGTGATCCAACCGCCACTGGCTATCCTCGATGTTTCACCCGATATCAACTTAAGCTTCAATAGTAAGCAACTGGCAGTAAAAGGAAAAATTGCAGTCCCTTCTGGTAATATTAAAATTGTGCCATTAGCAGAAGGCGGTATCGCCACCTCCGAAGACGTGGTCTTTGACGATTCCATTGCCGCTATGCAACCTAAAACTAGCCCCTATGCCGTCGTGGCCGATCTGAATATCAGTGTAGGCAACGAGCTCAGGATTGATGGCATGGGTCTCAAAGGTAAGCTGCAAGGAACCTTAAAGCTGCAACAACAAGCGTTCCGCCCACCTTTGCTCTTCGGTAATATCAAGGTCAATCAGGGCAGTTACAAATTTATGGGCCAAACCCTGAAGATCCGTACCGGCGAAGTGCAGTTTGTGGGGCCAACGTCAGTGCCAAACTTAAATATTGAGGCAATACGCGAGATTAAGAGTGAAGACTTAGTCGCGGGTGTGCGCGTTACTGGCACTCCCGCCCGCCCTGTGGTGACCCTGTTCTCTAACCCCGCTAAAGAGCAGGCTGAAATCTTGTCTTACATTATTAAAGGCAGTGGTTTTAACAGTGCCAACAATGAGCAAAATAACTCGTTGATGATGGGCGCGGCCTTAGGTTTAGGCTCGCAGGTGGGCGGCGGCGCAATAAATAATATAGGTAATACCGCGACCGGATTAATAGAAGAGTTTGGTTTCTCTAACGTGCAACTCGACACCAACGATGAAGGCCGTGTGGCGATCAGTGGCTTTATCGGCGAGAACTTGATGGTGAAATACGGGGTAGGCGTGTTTAACCCTGGCTATGAGATGACGGTCAGATATTACCTGCTCTCACAGCTTTATCTCGAAACCGTATCGGGTACTTTAGGGCAATCTCTTGATATCTATTACAACTTTAATATCAAGTAGCAAGATTAAGACTCGGGTGGAATGTCGATACATTCTGCCTATCTATGATAAGTCTTTGGCAACAATAAAATGAGTCACGCCGATCCATCAGATGAAAATCAGGCGCGTGAAAATCAGCCACAAAAAAAGCGCCCTTAGGCGCTTTTTTGCTTCAGTTACGACAATTAAGCGTAAACGAAGTCAACATGTTCAATGATTGGCTTGAACACGTGGCGTTGCATAGCTTGTGCGCGTACACCCACTTCTTTACCATCAACAACGATAGTCAGAGTTGAAGTGTAGAAATCAGCGTTAGCTTGAATGTTGATGATATCTTTGTGATCAAAAACAATAGAAACTGGCTCTTTGCCTTGGCCATAAATAACAGCAGGAACTTTACCAGCATGGCGTAGGCGGCGGCTCGAACCTTTCCCTATTTCAGTGCGGGTTTGTGCTTGGATAGTGTAAGACATGTGTTTCTCACTTAAATTTAGAGTAAAAAGTTGCCGACATTTTCGACCAATGACGGCTCATATAAAGCGCGCGAATACTAACATAGATACCCAAGGCACACAAGAATCCTGCACCCCACCAATTTTTAAGCCGCTGCGTTAGTAAAAAAGGTAGCTATTTATCAAATTGAAGAACTTGTATCTTGACTGTTACAGCTGAGAAAAGGCTTTGATCTCAAACAAAAAACACGCGATCTAGATCACACTGGGAAATTAAGAAGCCTGATAAGCTCGGGCAAATTTCGATAACTGCTGTGTCAAAAAATGCGTCATGCACTATACCAGTTACAACAAGAAAACAGACTTTCATGCCAACTGGCCCGTGAACTCGTCTCACTTATCGAAACCGTTCCTTACCAGCAAAATACCCTCGAATTAAAATTTTTAGAATTGCTTGCCTGCACCCAACAGAAAAACCGCAGCTTGATTTTACTCATGCAGGTCATTGAGTCGGTCGACATTGAGTTACAAAGGCAAAGGCAGTATCAATTCTCACAACATTTGAGTTTATTGATTTGTGATTGGCAACAGCATAGAGAAATGAACAAGCTCAACCAGCAATTTATCCCGCTGCTGAGGCATTACCTGACAGAGTCTCAAACCCTAGAGCAAAGATTCTATCAACGAGTCCAACAACAAATCATTCAAGCTACCAATGTCGTACTGGCCCACAATCGACATGCACAAAGCCAGAGCTAGGATAGTAACCCACGCCTCCCAGTTTTAGTGATAAAGCCGCGTCTCTGAGGGTTTTAAGCTTAACGCTTGGGATCGCGATATCCATAGCCATACCGCGCATGTGATAACTCTTTTTTGCCACGCCGCCACTGTTGCTCGCTAGCATGGCATTGGTTTTGGGTGAACGGTAACCAGAAATCACATGGATTTCATCGTCGACATTCAACGTCGTTTTAAGTGAATAGAGTAAATCGAATAAACGTTTATCCATGGGCGCTGCCACATTCTGGCGATGGTCCCGCAGTAAATGATTAAAATCGTCTAATACCTTACTTTGATAATGACCATCAACCCAGTAACTGCCATCGTCGCGTTCACCGGTATGGCGATTAAACAAACTTAACTCACGGATCCCTTTGGTTGAACGACTGGCTACTGCTTTTGAGGGAATAAGAGAACATAATGCCACACCACTTAGGCCTAACAATAACTGCCTACGGGCAGGACATATCAAAGTCACATGATCACCTTTTGCATGCTTTTTGGTCACTAATCAAGCAAATTATACTGAATAGGCCCTAAGATCAAGTTTTGCCAACCCTATTCTGCCCACGATTTTAAAATGCTCTGCGAGTTCAATTTGTTATCTTAATTCTGCTTTATCGTGCAAAATCTTAATTGAGATCTAAAACCGTGGCAGGCACGGCATTCGTCAACTCAGCTTCTAAATGGTAAATGTCGCTACGGTATTGCTCTTGCCCACTGTCATCCAGCCATGCAGTCCAATACACCAGATGCACTGGCAGCTTTTGAGAAAGTGAAAACCACTGTGTCTCCGTTACATCTGGGGCTAATTTGTCCCATAAACGCTTATCTTTAACTAAATGTTCTTTAAACCACTGGGCTAATTCAGTGACTTTTTCAATCCGAATACAGCCTGATGATAGTGCCCTATCGTCCTTATTAAAGAGGCTTGGCTCAGAAGTGCCATGTAAATAGACACTGAAACTGTTATCAAAGTGGAACTTATATTTGCCTAATGCATTCTTCGCCCCTGGGCGTTGCACTAGCTGATAGGGAAACGAAGTGCTGGCTAAGTCCTGCCATTCTTCTGGCATGTGTTGCACTAGTTGGCCGTTATAGTCGTACACATCAAATTGGCGTTCATTAAGATAATGACCATTTCGCCTAATTTGCGGCAGGATATCTCGGCGTAAAATGCTGCTCGGCACTCGCCAACTGGGATTGAGGACCACGCTGGAAATCTGGCTATCCAGCAGCGGGGTTTGCCGTGAAGACTTGCCCACTATTACTTTGGAATTAAGCACTGTGGTGCCATTATCGACTAAGGTCATTTCAAAGGCAGGCACGTTAATCAGCAAGTAGCTTGGCTCCAACTTACGTTCAAACACTCGTTGCCGAATGGTATTTTTAGCCAGTAAGACAGCCCTCGCTTTTGGCGATTGATTCAGCCAATACATGGTCTGCTTACCAATCACCCCGTCTTGTTTTAACCCATGCCTGTGTTGAAAACGTTTAATACCAACCACCAATTCTTCGCTATAGACAAGGTTCGTTGTTGCTTCTGTTTCTAAATCACCCAAAAGCCACAAACGTTTAGCTATGATATCAAGGAGTGGATGGCTCATTCCGGCCGTTAACTTTTCATCCAACACTAAGGTTTCCCAAGGCTCAGTCGCCTGCAATTGCACTAAATGGGCGACTTGTTTTAGCACCCTTTGATATTGAGCATCCGTTGGAATAACGCTTAATACTGTGTCTACAGGTGCGCCGTTATTACATTGCGCAAAGGTCTTGATATAACGCCAGTAGCCCTTCACATCAGCTTTAACCCGCGCCACATCAACCGCTGATAAGGTATTTGGTGATAGCGTTAATTCACGATAATGCAGACCAAAAACAGGATTAACGCCCGCAAGATCCAGCAACAACACCTGTTGTACGAGTGCTGTAAGTGGCAAGACTGCATCGGGCTCAGCCGCTTTACCCTCTGTACTTGGCTGCACATGCTGCATGCTTGGCTGTACGCTAATACTGGGATCAGATGAAATGGCTTGAGTCTCGTCGGCGGCTATCGCCAACGTCGTTAACATAATAGGAAACCAGGCAATAACACTCAGCACTATCAGCCCAAAACGGCAATTCTTGGGTATTTGCTTAGTGTGCGATGCGCGTACAAAGCGGGGGAAATACTGGATTATCTTGTGCAATACCATAAATACTCCCTTCGCTATTTAAGGTCAGCTGAAAACCAGCGATCATGTCAGTCATGTAATACGACTATTCCATGGGGATCAGTGAATTACTAGGGGAAAACTGCAGATTATGAAAAGAAAAAATGCCACTGAGGTCGTCAGTGGCATTTTCATTATCATCATAACCAACTTCATTTGTGAGCAAATGCTGCGCTAATGATGGTTGGCTATGTGTTGATATTTGTTAGCAAAAAGACACCAGATCTTCTTCAACAAACTGCTCTGGTAATTTCTGCAAGCTACGTAACATCAAAGGATTCGCTAATACCATCGCCATTTCTTGGCGATTCAATACAGCTAATGCGCTCTGTTGGCAACGAGCCTCATGCACTTTCACATGCACTATCGCTTCCATCGCTTCAATCGGAGTCCCCGCAGCGCGCAAAGGCTGTTTATCTACCATAGCCAAATGCAATTCCATCAACTCAGGGTCTTTAAGTACCTGTGCTAATGTCCAAGGCTCAGCAATGTGTTCTTGGTAAGCGGCACGCGCTTCCTGTGCTTGCAAGCAAATCTTTGCAGGATTACGCTCTTCAGGTGTCGCAAGAATACCCGCACGCTTGAACACTTCGCCGATTTTAACAGAACCCGTCCAAGCTGAAATAGGCACGGCAATCCAGAGTCCAATCAACGCCGGACTCATCCAAGCTAACAAAGTCAAAGAATCCAAAATCGCCGCATAACCTAACATCACACCCGCCAGCATATGCCAGCGGTGACGATAGATTAGCGTCATCCAAGGCATACTGCCGTCATCACGACGTTGCGGCGACCAGCCACTGTCACGGCCCATCAGAATAGACATCACGGCACCACAATGGATAAACATCATGATAGGTGCGATCAGCGCTGAGAGTATGACCTCAAAAATAACACTGAATATTGCCTTAATCCGGCCACCCACACTACGAGCAAACTCGCCGTCTTTAAGCAATAACAAGACGCCGAATATTTTAGGACCGAACAAGACACCCATAGTAATGTAGAACAATCTCAATGCCCTATCAGAGTCCATGATGGGCCAAGTGGGGAACAGTGAAAATTGATCGGTGAAATATTCAGGTCGAATAAAGTGTGCCTGCAGGGCTAACATCAAACCGGTCAAAATCAACATCAACCAGAAAGGTGATGATAAATAGGCCATGATACCCGTCAGTAAATGCAAACGGCTCACCCAGTGCAAACCTTTGGTCGGCAAAATACGTGAATGCTGCAAGTTACCTTGACACCAGCGGCGATCACGCACGGCTAAGTCGATAATTGATGGTGGACATTCTTCGTATGAACCGGGCAAGTCATAGGCAATGACCACACTCCAGCCCGCACGGCGAATAAGTGCCGCTTCAACAAAGTCATGGCTCATGATATGGCCACCAAAAGGCGGCTTGCCCTTAAGGTTGGGTAATCCGGCCGCGGTCATGAAAGCTTCGGTACGAATAATGGCGTTGTGGCCCCAGAAGTTACCTTCTTTCTGTACCCACCAACCTAAACCAGTACCAATTACAGGACCATAAATCCGCGCCGCAAATTGCTGTAAACGCGCCATTAAAGTGGTGCCGTTGATCAGCGACGGAATGGTTTGAATTAAGCCCGCATCAGGGTCGGCCTGCATACGCTGGGCTAAACCTGTGATGGTTGATGATTCCATCAAGCTGTCGGCATCAAGCACTAACAAGTGATCATAGCGCGAGCCCCAACGGCGGCAGAAATCCGCCACGTTACCCGCTTTACGGGCGACGTTTTTACGACGACGACGGTAATACACACGCGAGTGTTTATGGGTTTCTTGACGTAACACCAAAAACGCCTGCTCTTCAAGTAAGGCGATATCGGGATCTGTGGTATCACTTAAGATAAACCAATCAAAAGCATGACCATGACCCGTTTGCGACAAGGTTTCTGCCATCACAGAAACCGCAGAGAATACCCTGTCAGGGGATTCGTTATAGGTAGGCATTAAGATCGCAGTGCGCGTATGCAGCTCAGTTACTTGCAGATCTTTTGCCCGCGGTTTGCGCAGCAAAATTAAAAAACCCGCAATACCACTACAAAACGCTAAGGCGATCCAACAAAAGTTAACCGCAAATAACGCCAACACGAGATATTCTAGTGGCGTAATTCCGCCAATACTAAATACCGCGCCCATTTCATAAATAGCGAATAAAGACAGTAATAAAGCACCGCCAACCACTAAGAAGCGGCGCGAAGCATGCGAACGTACTCCATTCGCCACTGTACTACGGCGAGGGAATCCCTCTGGCATCTTACTTAAATTTTGGGGTTCCATAGCGCCAGGCCGTTCATTAGGCATAGCACTACCACCCACGAGGACTTCCGTCTCGAGTACCGAGTTTTCGGATACAGTCATATCATGTTGCTCCGTCATGAACCTTACAGCGTCCAGCGATAGAGCCAGGTTTCAACCTGACGAGGAGTTGGGAACTTGAGTTCAGCGCGCAGTTCGATAAGTTCTTTATCTTCTGGCTCTAATTCAAAAGCTAAGCGATAGCCATTTTTGGCTGCATTACGGGCAATCACCACATTGGTGACCACACCACCAGACGCTTCTACTTTAGCAACTGGCATTTCATCTGTCATCGGACCTTCAATTTGATAGTCGACCACAAATAAACGTCTTGGTGTTGCTTTAGCGATATCAGCACGGCCACTGGCAGAGCGAGACACATGTACAGCACCGACTTTAGCCGCGGGTTCATCACCCCAGCTCATGCGATAGGCAAAATGGAATTCACTGCCCGCAGGAATAGGCTGACGAGGTTTCCAGTAGCTAACGATGTTGTCATGAATTTCAGACTCAGTCGGAATTTCAGTCAACACCACTGAACCTTGGCCCCAGTTGCCCACAGGCTCAATCCACAGACTTGGGCGACGTTCATAATGTGCTTCTAAATCTTGGTAAGAAGCATAATCACGCTCACGTTGGATCAAACCAAAACCCTGTGGCGAGTTGTCAGAAAACGCACTGACCTGTAATTGACGTGGGTTAGCCAATGGGCGCCATAAATGTTCACCACGGCCGTTTAACATCAATAAACCGTCAGAATCATGCACTTCAGGTCTAAAGTCATCGGTATCATGACGACCATTGAGTGAATGCAGGAACATGCTCGTGCTGGGTGCTAAACCAACTTTGCTCAGCTCAACTCGCGGAAACAGCGTCGCTTCAACGTCAATCAAAGTGTTATCACCAGGACGGACAGAGAAAGTATAAGCACCCGCCACACTTGGGCTATCTAGCAAGGCATGCACAACAATCAAGTTGCTGTCATTGTATGGACGTTCAACCCAAAAAGCGCGAAATATTGGGAATTCTTCCCCTTCGGCATCGGCGGTTTTTAACGCTAAACCACGTGAAGATAAACCATAGGCGTTACCTTTACCTAAAGCGCGGAAATAACTCGCACCTTGGAACACCATAAGTTCGTCAAACACACCGTTAGTATTCAGTTGGTTATGAATGCGAAAACCTGAGTAGCCAATGTCGTCATTGGGTAACGCTTGGGTAATCACTTCACCCGCGGTGAAATACTTAGGCTCGTAGGCCAAATGCGTTGCATTTTGTCCTTCCACAATCGCAATCTCAATCAGATCTTGGAAATAGAAGCCACGGTGGAACATTTGCATTTGAAAAGGCACGCCCTGATCACGCCAAATAGACGCAGTCGGGTTAAAACGAATATCACGGTATTCATCGTATGACAATTTAGCCAGGCCGGCCGGTAACGGGTCTTTAAGGGCCACATACGGTTTCGCTGCCAAACGTTTTGCAATCTTCACCACAGTATCGCTATCGAAAGCGCCTGTTTTAGTGAATCTCACTTGATTTTTTGTAGCGGGCTGAGAAATCACTTTCGGCGGAGTTACCACAGGAACTGTCTCGGCGGGTTTTGTCTCTTCAGCGTACGCGACACCAGACAGGGCGACAACAGCGCCTAGCGTCAGTGAACAAATGAGTGACGAATAAGGTTTGGACGATGGGCAACGCAACAAGCTAACCATAGATAGGTAACCTAAAAAATAAACTAAGAAATCAATGTTTTTTATGTATACAGTGAATTTTTTTCATCCTCGCTTAGGGGCGAAAAAAAACAGTTGCTTACATATCGCGAAAGATATCAGAAGGAGAAAAAAACTCATAAATAAAGATGCAGTTAACCCCTTCTACACAATACTATTTGAGAATAAGTTTATACCTAAAAGGAATATAAAAATAACATTATCATGCATATTTTTGCTTTCACAGTTACAAAAGCAGGTTAAGTGATCCAAATGCTACATTTTTGAAAGTAAAATGAGACTTTTTAAAGTCTCAACTTAGTGTGGATGATCTTAGATGAAAAAACGCAATTAGCGAACCAATCTGTTGGTAAACCTAAGGATTTTTTCTAAGATAACAGACAAACGCACAATTACACTCACCCAAATGTATCAAAACCACTGAGGTGATGTCACTTAAACTGCGGATCTATTTTAAGATGTTAACTTCTGAACTATTGCGGCAAAAAAAGAGTCACAGATAATCCGCCCAGCTCCCTTGGCGCTATCACTAAACGGCCTTGATGCAATTCAATGATGTGATGGCAGATAGACAAACCTAAACCCGCACCTATGCCTTCATTTTCATTCACACGATAAAAACGCTCAGTGGCATTAGCAATCTGCTCTTCTGTCATGCCTTGGCCGCGATCCGCGATACAGATACTAATCTCATCACCCTGTGAATGAGCCGACACTGAGATTTCTGATTCCTGCGGGCTGTATTTGCAGGCATTTTCGATAATATTTTTTAGCACCAGCAGCAGATAGAACCGATCGCAGGTCACGGTCAGCTGGGGCGCGATATCGATATTCCATTCATAATCGGTGATTTGTGGCATCAGTTGATTAAGCGCATCTTCAACCATGGGCAAGATAGCGTGGGATGACACATTGAGCTCATTTATCGAATCCACCCTCGCTAACACGAGTAACTGTTCAACGGTATGACTCATGTGCACCACGCCTGCATCAATCGCAGCTAGATGAAATTTCTGCTGTGGATCATCATCAATAAGGCTCTCTAAACCGTGTTGATGTAATTTAATCACAGATAATGGTGTTTTCAGTTCATGGGCGGCATCGGCGCTAAAACGGCGTTCACGGGCAATGAATCTAGCTATACTATTGATATATAAGTTTAATGCGCGTCGAACAGGTACGAGTTCTTTCGGTAGTGACATAGTCAGCGGCGTGAGATCGTTCGGCGCCCGCCCAATCAACTCCCTTTCGAAGGTTTTTAACGGCCGGAACAATAGATAAAACAATAGGCTAACGATAAGTAGTGTCAAAGGCACCACAATCAAGGGCACGATAACCGCGTTGTGCATGATTTGCGATACGAGCTCTTGGCGCACTTCATCCTGCTGAGCGGTGACAATCCAAACATGATTTTTAACCGAGAAAAAACTGAACACATGCCAGAGTTCACCTTCAAACACTTTCTTGTGATAACCCTGCACGAATCGGGTGATAGGTTGATGGCCAATATTGTCCGACAGCACTAAGGCTTCGCCCGCCTCACTCCAAATTTGAAACGCCAATTTATGCTCATAGGCGAGTTTCAGGGCATCGGCTTTTTCGGCAAAGGAACTGATCTGGCTATCGGGAACGTGGAGCACTTGCGGTCTTGCAGTACTCTGGGGCGTCGCACCGGGCTCAGTGTGATAAAACAGCTCCAGCATTTTTGCGGTTTGTAGCATTTGCGCATCAAAGAGTTCTTCTATTTGATGCTTAGAATCCCGAGTACTCAACCAGCTAGAGACAGCAACGGACACTGAAATACCTGACAAAATCAATAATGTCAGTACCAAACGCAGTGAATACACATCCAGCTCCTTTAATCGAATCACTTTGGTTTCCTAACGTTTTACCCTCAGCTAATCACTGAGGTATCAATACCCACAAACGTGAGTATTGTCACTTAATTCAGTGAATTAATTTATTTCAATCAAGGTATAGCCGATTCCGCGCACGGTTTTAATCAGCTCATTGGCGAGCTTTTTACGCAAATGATGAATGTGTACTTCAATCGAGTTGCTGCCGACTTCATCCCAACCATAGGTTAACTGTTCCAGTTGGCTGCGCGTCAATACACGACCCGCTGATTGTGCGAGTTCAAGCAATAACTGGAATTCACGCCGTGAAAGCAGCACATTTTGATCGCGAAAGGTCACTTCGCGGGTATTTAAATCTATACACAGCGCACCAATAATCAAACTGTTGTGATCGAGCCCGTACTGGCGTCTGACAATGGCGCGAATGCGCGCGGCCAATTCACGCACATCAAAAGGTTTACCGAGATAATCATCGGCGCCCATGTCTAAGCATTCGAGCTTAGTGTCAAAATCAGTATTGGCGGTCAGGACTATTGTAGGAATTGACACTCCCTGCTGACGCCAAGCTTTAAGTAACTCTTTACCGTTACCGTCGGGTAAACCCAGATCGAGCACTATGGCACTGAAGCTTTCATTTTTAACGCCCTGTAATGCTTGCTGATAACTATTAAGGTGATCAACCTGCATGCCCAGCTTTGCCAAACTCAAGCAAATCCCTTGGGCTAATAACTCATTGTCTTCAACCAACATAATACGCATTCAATGTCCTTAACAGAGCCTTTTAAAAGAACCCTTAACGGAAAATACTAAACTTAACATCTTGTTGCTGTAAAAAATCTTCCGCATCTTGGCCCTGTAACATGGCCATAGTCGCCAGCATTCCTGCGGTCACACAATTTGGTCCTAACACAGTCACGGAGCGCGGCGCCTGGACGACGGGATAGCCAGTACGTGGATCGACAATATGGCCGTAACGCTTTCCATGGACTTCAAAAAACCGCCGGGTATCACCGCTAGTCGCTAATGCACCCTGACTGATCGCCAGTACATTAGCCGCGTGATCGAGGTGTTGTGGATCTTCAATGCCCACCTGCCATGGGTACTCTTTGGGCACAGGACAGGCGATATCGCCACCAAAATTCACTAGCACAGGAATATCTGGATAACATTCAGCCAACTCGTAGGCGACTCTATCAACCGCATATTCCTTAGCTACGCCACCAAAATCCAATTTCATCCCCGTTGGCATCTCAATATGGCGCGAATCAAACTCGATACGATCAAACCCCACTAAGGCTTTCGCGGCAAGAATGCGGGCATGTTCGGGCAACTGGGCTTTGGGATCAAAACGCCACAGCTCCATTAACGGCCCTGCAGAAATATCAAAGAGTCCGTCACTGAGCTGAAAACATTGTTTAGCAAAAGCCAACAACTGCCAGGTTTCTTCATCGATAAGCTGCTTATGACCATTGGCATGATTTAATTGCCACAGACAATTCTGCGCAATAAAGCGACTGTACTTATGCTCGATACGCAGCGCCTCAGTGACAGCCATATCCAACATATCATCGGCAATATCGAGTTGATCGCATGCGATGAGAATTTCACAGGGACTCGCCATGGCCCTAAATTCGCCCAGATAACCCCAATCACGGCGTTGCAGCGAATAAAGTGCGGTTTTTAGGGATGATGTCGACATCATAAATCACCTCTTCACATGGCATCCCACTGGAATTCAGCTCAAATAAGCTCAGGGAAAAATTAAGTATGGGTAGCTAAGCTACCCATACAGTTTAACGCCTTGCTATCTGAGTCAGTAGCATTATTTCGTATTAAAAAGAATAACTAAACTGTGCTGTTATCGCCTTCTGCGTCGGGAACAGATCAAAGTTTTGCAGCTCTCCAGGAATAGTCGTACCGTTATTTTTCGGATCCTGTTGGTAATATTCTAAGCGATACGACATCTCATGACCGCCCGATAATCGATGACCAAATTTAATCCCTATCGTATAAGCCGACATATCACCGATACGATAATCGGCACTGGCAAACTCTGGCAATGGCGTATCCGCCATCAAGAAAGGTTGATAGAAGTTAGCCGCCGTTTGCTGGTAATAACGTAGATGCAATTGACCGTAAAAATTGCCCGTAAAGTAATAACGGTAATGGGTTTCTAAGGTGTGCGACTTGAGATCCCAATCATCAGTATTATAACGATAGGAAAAATCCACCACGCCCGCATCCAACGCGCCTTTAGTCATCACATAGAAGCTATGCTTCAAGCGAGAATCGGGGCGGCTTTCATACAAGAGATCCTGAGTGATGCCATTGTTATCCACCACACTGAGTACTTTATAGGGATCGGTTAAATAGCCATTCACACTCGATAAACCATAATTGGCCTGCAACAACCAGCGCTGGCTCAGTACTTGGGTGATGCCTAGCATCACATCGGCGGTTTGCTTGTTATCGCTGCCACTTTGACGAGTCGCATCAAATGCGCTGCGGTATGCTTCTTCACTGGCGAAGTTATCGCGAACCGCCATTGAGGATAAATCTACCGGACGTCCACCGACAGGATCGACCACATCGAAGCTGTAAGCTGTGCCTAAAAATAACGTCGTGTTGTCTTTATTGAAGCCGCGTTCAATACTGGCATTGAGCCCCATTGACATATAATCAAACTCTTTCGAGCCATATGCGCCAACATTGAGTTTCCAATCTGGTGTTAGCACTTCACTCCAACCGACATTGGCTTGTACGCGAGTATCGTGAAACGTGTCATCGAGCGGTGTATCGCCCGCTGCCACACTGTATTGGCCATTGCCCGAAGGACGAGTAAAGGTTTGGCTGCTACTTTGGGCCACAGCGCCCGAAGCCGAGGCACCGGTTAAGCTATCGACCACCAATTTGAGATCCAGCACGCTATCATCGCCAAAGGCTTTTTGCGCTGTACCTATGGCTTCAACGGCCTGCACTCTATCCTGCTCACCGTAATACATTAGCGCAGCATCGACCTTCCAGTCGTCAGCTTTTTTAGATAATTCAGTCGCGTGGCCACTGGTGGCAAACAGCCCACAACTGGCTAAGGCTAACGCACCCGCAATCTGTTTCGATTGTCTTGCATTTATTTGATTGTTTTTTTGGGTCATAGCTGACAACACCTGTAGGTCACTTTTATCTATTCAATACCGCGGGATTTCGCCCGTGATTTAAGCACATCTGCGCGTTACATTTGTGCGTTACATCTAAGGGCAACTAACACCAACGGAGAGTTTAGTTACAGCCACATCCACCACCAGCAAAGGCACGGCCACCGCTACTGCCTTCTTTACTAAAATAAATATGATCATCGAGCGCCAGATCGAGCTTTTCACTGTCGAGCGCCATATCGCTGCGGGCCAACTGGCCTTTCTCCCATGGCTGCACCCCTAAATTTGAACAACCACTCAAACCTATAATGAGTGTGACTGCGACTAATGCGGGTTTAAGCATAAATTACTCCTTCAGTAAATTGACGAGTTCTTGCTCGTATTCAGCGGCTTTATCGGTATAAAAACCAACATGGTGCTGCACTAGCTGACCTTGGCGATTGAACATAAAACTGCTCGGCATACCGAGCAAATCGAAACTGCGCGCCACATCTCCTTCGGGATTGAAACGCACTGAAAAATTGGCGGGGACTTGTTTTAAGAATTCTTGGGCTAACTCGTTATCTGTATCTAGGTTGATTGCCACGACGGCCAAACCTTGATCTTGATACTTTGTTTGGATCTCATTCATCCAAGGAAAAGATTTACGGCAAGGCCCACACCAAGAAGCCCAAAAATCGACATAGACGACTTTACCTTTAAACTCACTCAGAGAAACAGCTTGGTTTTGCGCGTTAAACACTTGGTGATCCAACGACGGCGCGGCTTGTACGCCAGCGGCCATTAAACTGAATAACAACCATATTTTCTTCATAGCATATTCCGCATTAACGATTACCTTTGAATCTATTAACTGAATCTTAAGGTTTTCTTAAACAAGCTGATATAAGTCCAATTAAGCCGTATGCACAGACTCCCCCACTTAAGGTCGGCATTATCAACAGCGCAACCTTAATAACATGAACGCCGATTAAGTGACCGATTTCATCCAAAATGGCAAATATGAGACATTTTGTCCCATTAGAAAAAGTGAAATTAGATCTGCGTCATGTTAATTAAATGTCAAATTCAGTTCTATCACATCTCTTGAAAATTCTTGATATACATCAAGAATCTTTACACTCCAACGGCCTAAACTGACCCTGTCAATTATGTAAACCCTTACCAATTTACATTTAAATAACAAAAAAGGTTGACCCATGGACACACATGCAGCCCTATATGAACAGGGAAAGGCGCGCTTAGATGCGTTACGCCAATTCGCTCCCCGTCAACAACAATCGCTGATTGAAAAAATGCAACAGCACGGCATTAGTCGCCGTGATTTTATGAAGTGGAGTGCCATGGTGACGAGCATGCTCGCATTGCCGCTCCCTTTTAGTAACTTAGTAGCCGAAGCTGCCGAATTAGCCGACCGTGTACCCTTAATCTGGTTACACATGGCCGAATGTACTGGCTGCTCAGAATCCTTAATTCGTACCGATACCCCCAATCTAGATTCGCTGATTTTCGATCATATCTCCTTGGAATATCACGAAACCTTAATGGCTGCTGCGGGTTGGCAAGCCGAAGAAAACCTCGAAAATGCACTCGAAACCTACAAGGGCCGCTATTTACTGGCCGTTGAAGGGGCAATTCCGACCGCCAATAACGGCAGCTTCCTCACTGTGGGCTGTAAAGGTCACACAGGATTAGAAATCATCAAACATGCTGCAGAAGGCGCCGCCGCGATTATCTCTGTCGGCACTTGTGCGGCGTTTGGTGGCGTGCAAGCTGCCTATCCAAACCCAACGGGGGCGAAAGGCGTGCACGAAGTGGTCAGTAAACCCGTCATTAACTTAGGCGGTTGCCCACCGAGCGAAAAGAACATAGTCGGCACTTTGATGTACTTCATCATGTTCGGCAAATTACCTGCGCTGGACATGTTTAACAGACCAAAATGGGCTTACGGCGCACGGGTACACGATAACTGTGAACGTCGCGGCCGCTTTGATGCCGGTGAATTCGTTGAAGAATTTGGCGATCACGGCGCGAAAGAAGGCTACTGCCTGTATAAAGTCGGTTGTAAAGGTCCTTACACCTACAACAACTGCCCAACCGAGCGCTTTAACCATCACACTAGCTGGCCAGTACTCGCTGGACACGGTTGTATGGGTTGCTCAGAACCTAACTTCTGGGACGATATGGCTGACTTTGAAAAACCCCTTGGCCGTCAACTCCTCCATGGATTGGATGCGACCGCAGATACTATTGGTGCGGTGATTTTAGGCGCGACTGTGGTGGGCATTGGAGCCCATGCCGTTGCCAGTATTTTTGCCAAACCGCTGGAGGAATAACCCATGAGCAAGCGCGTTGTTATTGACCCTATCACACGTATCGAGGGTCACTTACGTATCGAAGTCGAAGTTGATGAAAATAACGTCATCAACAAGGCTTGGTCATCCTCCACACTTTGGCGCGGTATTGAAGTCATTCTCAAAGGCCGCACGCCTATGGATGTTGGCCTTATTGTGCAACGTATCTGTGGCGTATGTACCTATTCCCACTACCGCTGCGGTACTGAAGCGGTTGAGAACGCTCTGGGAATTCAAATTCCATTGAACGCGAGATACTTACGTTCATTAATGCAAACCTCTTTATACATGCACGACCATATTGTGCATTTCTACCATCTACACGGCTTAGATTGGGTTGATGTGGTTTCTGCACTGAGCGCCGATCCTGCTAAAGCGGCACAAGTTGCCCTGAAATACACAGACCATCCCATAGCCGCGGGTGAAGGTGATTTAAGAGCCGTGCAAGAAAGAGTCAAAGGCTTCGTCGAAACCGGTAAATTGGGCCCCTTTGCCAACGCTTATTGGGGCAATGGCACCTATAAGTTTACTCCAGAGCAAAACCTTATCGCACTTTCTCACTACCTTAAAGCACTTGAAGTACAACGTGTTGCGGCGGAAATGCTGGCCATCTTTGGCGGTAAATCTCCACATCCACAATCCGTTGTTGTTGGTGGTGTGACGTCGGTGCGTGACATGTTAAGCCCTGCTCGCCTGCAGGAATGGAAGCAAAAACATGCGACCGTGACTGACTTTATCCTGCGTGCTTATCAAGCGGATATCGTAATGGCGGCCGAAGCCTTTGGTACTGAGCCAAGCGTGCTGGGCGGCGTGAATGTGAAAAACTTCATGGCGACCGATGACTTTGTGTTAGCAAATGGCGAATACATGTTCAATCAAGGCGTGATCATGAATGGCGACCTTGCCGGTGTCAGCGATGTAAACCCAGATCTGATTGCTGAAGACGTTAGCCATGCTTGGTATAGCGCCGATGCGCCGCAGCATCCCTATGACGGTACCACCATCCCCAATTATACCGGTTTTGTTGAACGCGATACCGTCTATGGCAAGCTGCCAACACTGGATGGCGATGGCAAATACTCTTGGGTGAAATCCCCCCGTTATCAAGGTGAACCTGTCGAAGTGGGCCCATTAGCCTGCCTATTGGTGAGCTATGCCCGTGGTAACAAAGTGGTTGTCGATTCGGTCAATGCCCTGCTTGCTCGCACTGGCTTACCCGTTGCCGCCCTATTTACCACTTTAGGTCGCACCGCTGCCCGTATGTTACAGACAGTTATCGTCGCCCAAGAAGGATTAAAAACCTTCGATGCGCTGCTGACGAATATCCAGTCTGATGAATCAACTTATGTAAAACCCAATATCGACCCGAGCAAAGAGTACATAGGTCACGCCATGATTGAGGCGCCACGCGGCATGTTAAGCCACTGGATCCGCATTAAAAATGGAGTGATTGAGAACTATCAAGCCGTAGTACCGACGACCTGGAACGCAGGACCTGTGGATGCCAACGGTAAAATGGGTCCCTATGAAGCCTCTTTAATTGGCTTGAAACTGGAAGATCCTACTAAGCCCCTTGAGGTGATACGTATTATTCACTCATTTGACCCTTGCATGGCGTGTTCTGTACACGTGATGGATTTTAAAGGTCAGGCATTGAGCGAGTTCCGTGTCAGTCCCAATGGTCAATAATCGAGGGAGGGAACGCAAAATGAACCATTCTGCAACCCGCATTCGGACACTGGTTTTTAGTCCGGCAATACGGATTTTCCACTGGCTCAGGGCACTATCAATTTTAGTGCTAGTGATCACCGGATTCTATATTGCTTGGCCGTTTCTTGTGGCGCCTGAAAGTACGGATGTGCTCGTACAAGGCTGGATCCGCTTCGCGCATCTGATCTGCGGTTTTGTATTGACCGCGATCACCTTAGTCCGCTTCTACCTGTATTTTTTCAGTCGAAGCGACATTGAGCGGCGCTCATTTCGCGATGTGATGAGTGTAAAAAGCTGGATCACTCAGCTGAAATCTTACTTATGGATGGGTCACTTACATAAAGCGGGTGTATATGGACCGCTGCAATTTGTGACTTATGTAGCAATCTCACTGGTCGCTCTCGTGATATGTATAACGGGTCTGGTGTTGTACGCCAATGTGTATCACCAAGGTTTAGGTGGGATGCTTTGGGGCAGCGCCGCTTGGATTACGGCACAAATGGGTGGGCTGGCACAGGTTAGGATTTTCCATCACTACTTAACTTGGGCATTTGTTATCTTTGTGGTTATCCACGTCTATATGGCGGTTTGGTCAGGGATACGCTTCAAACATAACTCAGTTGACTCGATTGTCTCTGGCTATGACTACCCAAAGCCAGACTCACACCACTAGGAGTCCAATGAAGATATTGCTACTCGGTATTGGCAATGTCCTGTACGCCGATGAAGGCATCGGCGTACATTTTGTCAATTATATAGCTGATAATTATCAGTTTACCCATGAGTCTCACCAGCTGAAGCTGCTCGATGGCGGCACCTTGGCTCAGGGACTCATTCCCATTATTTGCCAATATGATTATTTAATCGTGGTCGATACTGTCAATGCCAATGGCGTAGAAGCGGGCGAGGTCTACTTCTTCGATTTTGATAAGGCTCCGAAGGAAATCGACTGGCAAGGCAGCGCCCATGAAGTCGAAATGCTGCAAACCCTCAATATGATGGAAATGGTTGGCGACAGACCTAAGACCTTTGTGCTGGGCGTCACCCCAACCGTGCTCGAACCTATGGTGCTGGGTTTGACCCCTAAAGTCGCCGCCGCAGTGCCGTTAATGGAATCAAGCTTGTTATCCCACTTAGCCTCCCTTGGGTTCACTGCGACGCGTATTGCCGATCACAGTATCGACTCGCTGATCCCTGACTCTTATAAACGCGGCGTTACTACTGGTGAAAGTATATAGAAAATGAAAAACATCAGATTTGATTTTACCTGTTCACGTCAGGTGCCTTTGTACGCGCATTTATGTAATCAATACCTAAATTACGATGCGCTGAACATCAGCATAGGCTGTGATGGCCAACAGGACTTTGGTCAGCACAGTTACTTTATTGAAGCCCAGGGCGAGCAGACTCAACTCGAGCAACTGGCCGATGCCATTGCCGCGGACTTTTTGATTTCCGCTTGGTTGATTGACTCCGGCATTAAGGTCATCGACGAGCCCCAAGGCGGCAAAACCTTACTGCCCTACTCACAGTCTGGATCAAGTCCTGCCATCGCGCCTTTTTGTCAGCAATGTTATCCGCTGATTGGCGATAATCAATCGGCGAAGTTTGGCATGCTAGATTTAGCCTGCCCTTGCTGCAAGGGCGAAACACAATTAACGCCAGCGCAAAAAGCCTTAACCTTGTCAGATATAAAAGCCATGGCACAGGGGCTGCTGACACAAGGCCCACTGACATTAGCGGCCGCCGATGATCTGCAACTTAGTCTGACACCGTTTGCTCAGCCCTTAGGCGAGCGGCCACAACTGTTAATTTGTAATCCCAATACGCTAAACGCCCATTTCTGCCTGAACGATTCACAGGTGCTCGCGCTTTCCAGTATTGAAAAGCCGCTTATCTGCGCCAGACCCACGCAAGAGCACGACAAACTCAGTGCGCCACTGTACGACATTTGCTTTGCCTACAGCCGAGTGATCTTAGTACTCGCTGAAGTGTTGCGACAAAAAGGCGTCGATTGGGTTTATATCCAAGGCCAGCATAATAGGCCGAAACTCGCGTGGGTCGATGGCGCTTGGGCGCAAATTGCTAGCAAAGATTTAGGCTCAACGCAGGCTCAAACCAAGCACTTTATCGCCCCAGAACCCTTAAGGGAAAAAGTCAGCCTTCACGGTTATCAAGCCCAATGGCAAGCAGCGAAACGGTCACGTTCCCATCAAGGCGAACTGAATGTAGCGGTATTACCTCAATCGAGTGAAGCGACTCACACTGCTAACACCTTTGCCGCTAACGCAGAAGCAGCTCACACTGAAGTTGAACATGCTGGCACGCCACACGCTAGCGATACCGAAAATCATACCATCGCGGACGCAGCGTTATTCAGTGCCTTACTCAACGGTAAATTTACCAGCCACAGACAGGCAAAAAATGCCGCGGTCATTTACTTAAGCCATACCCACGCCAGTCAAATTGTCACCTGCGATAATAAGGGCGACACTGAACTCTTCTTTGCACTGCCCGAGCTGCCCGATAACGGTTACGAAATCTTCCATCAACTGGACAGCAGCCCACAAAAAACCGTGGCACAAAAGTTTAAGAGCCTGTTCCCCGACGATTATTTAAAACTCCTAAGCCTAAAGCTTCACGGCAGACGGGACAACTTGCAAAGTTTGTGGGCCATTGCCGCCATTTTAATTGGCCTTAATCCCCAAGAAGAAACGCAAAGCCAAGAAAAACTCAGCGATACACTCATGGCCGCCGCCATGCGTTACCACGGTGCCAATGCCCCGCGTATCGATTATCCCCTGACCAAAGGTGAAGCCCACCGCAGCCTAAATTGGTGTAAAACCTTAGGCACTGTCTTGAGTTTTCGTATCGCAGGTAATGACGACCCGAGTCAACTCGCCTTTGCGATGCAAGACTCGCTGGCGGACTATCTTTCTAACTGGTTAGAACATATCGATTTAAATATCGGCGTGTACAATGTTGCCTTAGCGGGCAATGAATTAACGAATGAAACCCTGTGTAAACGCATCAGTTTACGCTTAGGCAAAAACTTCCCCTTAGTGATCAATCGTAGTCTAGATTTAGACGGCGATAACTTAGCCGTTGGCGCACTTTACGTTAAGCAGCGCCAACTGAATACCCATGATTAGGAGGCCAAAAGTTAAGTCACAACGCATGCAGCCACATAGACATAATAGTCGCCACAAAAAGCACAGTGATCTGCAGATAAAGCGCAGGCTGGCATTGGAATACCTTGTCCACAAGGGCGCCGCGCTAAAGCGTTGTCAGCTGCACATCACTGGCATAGTGCAAGGGGTTGGATTTCGCCCCTTTGTCTATCGTTATGCCCTTGAATTTCAACTAACAGGTACTGTGCTCAACAATGCCAAGGGCGTGACCATTGAGCTGCAAGGCACGGAAGAAAACCTCACGCAATTTATCACAACGCTCAATACCACCCCGCCGCCACTGGCCCGTATCGACAATATCACCCAAACACCGCTGCCGATTTTGCTAAGCGAAACCACATTTGAAATTATAAAAAGCGACAGCCATGAGGACGATGACCCAAGTTCACCGATAGGTGCGCAGGTGGCAGTATCGGCGGATAAAAGTACCTGCCAAGATTGCTTGAACGACATGCATAATCCTGATGATCGCCACTTTGGCTATGCTTTTACAAACTGCACAAATTGCGGCCCAAGATACACCATAATCAATGCCTTACCCTATGATCGCCACAATACCGCCATGGCCGATTTTGACATGTGCCCCGAGTGCGCCAAAGCATATCAAAACCCACTCGATCGCCGCTATCATGCTCAGCCAGTCAGTTGCCCAGTCTGCGGCCCCAGACTCAGTTTAAAAACACCCCAAGGGGAATACATCATTCCCAATACCTCAAATGTCAGCACACCTGAATTGAGTACGGACCTTGCGATACTGACAGCGGCGGCTGACAGGTTACACCAAGGGCAGATTCTGGCAATTAAAGGATTGGGTGGATTTCACTTAATCTGTGATGCCCGTAACGACAATGCCGTCAACACTCTTAGGCTGCGAAAACAGCGCCAAGCCAAGCCGCTAGCGGTGATGATGGCGGATATCCAGATGGCGCAGCACTATGTCACAGGGACGGATGCCGAGTGGCAAGTACTGAGTTCGCAGGAGCGTCCCATAGTGCTGATGAGCAGCCGCATCGAACATGATCTAAGCCCAGCTGTCGCCCCCAATCTGAATAAACTCGGGGTATTTTTGCCCTACACTCCACTGCATCATTTGCTGTTAGATCTCTTCAAAGGGCCATTGGTCGCAACCAGCGCCAATGTGTCAGGTGAGCCTATCATCACAGATTGTGATGAGCTTATTAGCCACTTAAGCCATGTGGTGGATGCGATAGTTGACCATAATCGGCCGATTATTAATGGCTGTGATGACAGTGTGGTGCAGGTGATTCAGCCCAACATGGATTTGCCTGCAGAGGTGCAAGTGCTGCGTCTCGCCCGTGGTTATGCGCCGTTAAGTTTTCCCTTAGAGATACCGCTATCCCAATCAATTTTGGCCGTGGGCGCACAGCAAAAAAATGCTATCGCCCTAGGTTTTGGCAACAATGTGTTTTTAAGTCCCCATATTGGCGACTTGTTCAGTGTCAGCGCCGAGCAGTATTTTGAGCGCACCTTAGCGACCTTCGCGCGGCTGTATCACTTTGCGCCCAATCTTATTGTTCGCGATAAACACCCAGATTATGCCCCATCGCGCTGGGCAGAAATGCACTCAAACTCGAGTGTAGCACTCATCAATACCAGCCAAAGCCAATGTTTAACGGTACAACATCACCATGCCCATGTGCTCAGCGTGATGGCGGTTAACCAATATCGAGAACCTGTATTGGGCTTTAGTTTTGATGGCACTGGGCTTGGCGACGATGGCTGTTTATGGGGCGGAGAAGTGTTATTAACCACGCTCGATAAAGCGCTACGACTGGCCCATTTCGAGCCCATAGCGCTGCTGGGCGGCGAGCAAGCGATTAAACAACCTGTACGGTTATTACTGGCATTATTGTTCGAGCAAATGAGCCTTGATGCCGTGCTCGCGCTGAACCTGCCCATTATCTGCAGCATGAGCCCAAATACCTTAACTAATTTATATAAAATCTGGCAGAACGGTAGCGCACTTAAAAGCTCATCGGTCGGACGCTTGTTCGATGCTCTCGCCTGCGCCTTAGGCTTAATCGAAACAACACTGTTTGAAGGCCAAGCGGGCATGGCGATAGAAGCCGCGGCCAATCGCGCCGATGCATTAGCCCTTGAAGTCATTTCGCTTAACTTACCTCTTGACACCGACCAGTGGCGAAGCAGTGACATGTTCAAGCAAATTGTTGAATTGATTACAGCACAACCGCTAACAGACAATAGATGCTATGCCATCGCCCGCGCCTTTTTACACACATTAGGCGATGCTATCTGCGACTATGCCGCCCAGTATCAACACCTCCCAACCGTGCTCTGCGGCGGCGTATTCCAAAATAAATACCTATTGGAATACTGCCTGAGCAAGCTCAGCGCCCAAGGCAATAAAGTGTTATCCAGTCAACAGATACCCATCAATGATGGCGGCATAGCTCTAGGCCAACTTTGGTATGGCATTCATCAGAGTCAATAACCTTACTTATTTGATAACCCCTGATGTTCGCTCGCCATTTTTATCCCCATAAACCTGACGAACATCAAAGATCTGCAGTGCAATTTGTATCACACTCAACATTAGCGTAACCAAATTAACGATCCGTATATCAGCATTCACAATTCGTCAGGCAAAGTCCTCGCACTATGCCGATTCAAGGAGAGGTAAAATGTGTAAAGACTGCGGCTGCTCCCTTACCCGCCACGACCATGATCATCTAGGCGCGCATGCCCATAGCCATGAGCATAATCATTCACATACTCATGAGCATAGCCATCAAGAGTTACACACCAATCCTCAGTTAAACGATAAAAAAACCTTGTCAGTCATCCACAAAATTTTAGATAAAAATGATGTCGAAGCAGGTCATAACCGCGCCCACTTTGAGGCACATAACATTACTGCCTTCAACATCATGAGTAGCCCGGGCAGCGGTAAAACGACCCTTTTAGAAAATCTCAAAGAATACACCAAGCTCAACTATGCGGTGATTGAAGGCGACTTAGAAACCTCCCGCGATGCAGACCGCTTAATCGCGAAAGGCATTAAGGCCTATCAAATTCAAACGGGCAGTGCCTGTCACCTCGACGCGTTTATGGTGCACGGTGCCCTGCATCATCTGCCACTTGAAGGGCTGGATATTTGTTTCGTTGAAAACGTCGGTAATCTTGTCTGCCCAGCCAGTTATGACGTAGGTACCCACAAAAATATCGTGCTGCTATCAGTGCCTGAAGGCGATGATAAGATTGAGAAATATCCCGTGATGTTCCGCCGCGCCGATGTTGTGTTTATCACTAAGTGCGATCTACTGCCCTATTTTGATTTCAAGATGGACGAAGCCAGAGCGCAGCTTAAAAAACTCAATCCAGCAACTCAAATTATTGAAGTCTCTATTAAAGACGGCGACTCCATGCAGGCAGTAGCCGCTTGGCTTAAAGACAACATTCAAGGTGCACAATAATGTGCTTATCCATACCTTCCCAAGTGGTGGCGGTCGATATTGAGCGCCAGAGCGTTACAGTCGACACCTTAGGCGTGCGCCGCGATGTCAGCAGTCATTTAATGAATGAGCCACTGGAAATTGGCGACTATGTACTTATCCATATTGGTTTTGTGATGAACAAAATTGATAAGAAAGATGCGCAGCAAAGCATTGATCTATACGAAGAAATCGTCACTAAGCTTGAAAATGAAGCCATACACTGACCATCAGCAGTGCAGGATTAAGTCGCAAGGCGCACCCCTATCGAGTGTACCGAGGAAAGAGCATGCTTGAACTAAAACACCTCTATCAAGGCTTTCGCGATCCCCAAACGATTGCCAATTTAGCGCGGGATATTCAGTTAACCGCTAAATTAGTTAAGCAACCAATCAATATCATGGAAGTCTGTGGCGGTCATACTCACACTATTATGAAATACGGCTTACTGGATTTACTGCCTGATAATATTGAGTTTATCCACGGTCCAGGTTGTCCTGTGTGCATTATGCCGAAAGAGCGCATTGACCAAGCGGCGGCGCTGGCCTCCCAAGAAAATGTCATCTTAGTCACGCTAGGCGATATGATCCGTGTGCCCGGCTCTAAGGGTTCCTTAGCCAGCTTTAGGGCGAAAGGCTGCGATATTCGACCGATTTATGATCCTTTAGATACGCTCAAAATTGCCCGCGACAATCCCGATAAAACCGTAGTGTTCTTTGCCATCGGCTTTGAAACCTCAACCCCAATGACGGCGATTTTATTGCAGCTGGCCGAGCACGAAAAACTCGAAAATCTGTTATTCCATATCAATCATGTATTAGTGCCCCCCGCTATTGATGCCGTGATGCACGACCCGAAAGCCAGAGTGAATGCCTTTATTGGCCCCGCCCATGTGAGCGTGATCAGCGGCGCCAAAATCTATCGCAGCACAGTCGAAAACTATGGCACGCCCGTGGTTGTCGCAGGATTTGAACCCGTTGATGTGATGGAGTCGATTTTACGGATTGTGCGCCAAAAAGCCGCGGGCAAAGCGGAGCTCGATATCCAATACAGCCGCGCGGTATCGGAAGACGGTAACCTCACGGCGCAGGCCAAAGTGAATCAATTCTTCAATGTCAGACCACAATTTCGCTGGCGCGGCCTCGGTCCTATCCCCAATTCAGCCCCGCAGCTCAAACCCGAATATGCCCACAGGGACGCCGAACTGCGCTTTAAAGACTGCTTACCCGTGAAGGAAATTGACGATCATAAAGCCTGCCAGTGTGGCGATATTCTTCGCGGGCTTGCTAAACCAAAGGACTGTAAAGTTTTTGGCCGCGGCTGCAATCCAGAAACGCCCTTAGGCAGCTGCATGGTCAGCTCCGAAGGTGCATGTAACGCCTATTACCGCTATCAAGGTATCGATATCAAGGAGCCACATCATGGCTGATACGCTAAAAGATAAATCCATTCAACTCAGCCACGGCGGTGGCGGCAAAGAAATGAATAAACTGATCCGTGATCTTTTTTTTGCCGAGTTTGATAATCCAATCCTTCGTTGCGAAGAAGACGCTGCCAAACTCGATTTGCACGGCGCCAACGCCTTTACCACTGACTCTTTTACCGTTTCACCTTTGTTTTTTGCCGGCGGCGATATCGGCAAACTCGCCATCGCAGGCACAGTCAACGATCTCGCTATGATGGGCGCAGAGCCTCAATATCTGAGCTGTAGCGTGATCATCGAAGAAGGCTTTTCTATCAATGATTTAACGGCTATTGTCCGCAGCATGGCAAAAGAGCTCAAACAAAGTGGCGCGCGGATTGTCTGCGGCGACACTAAAGTCGTACCCAAGGGCTGCGCCGATGGTTTATTTATTAATACCTCAGGCATTGGTCGCATCTTGCGTCCGAATATCTCAGCGGCAAACATTGCAGTGGGCGATGCCATTATTGTTTCCCGTGATATTGGTTGCCACGGCGCAGCGATTTTAATGGCGCGTGAAGGACTCACGCTCGAATCAGCATTACAAAGTGACTGCGCCACGCTCTGGCCGATAGTCGAGCAATTGATTGCCGCCAATATTCCCATTCATGCGATGCGAGATGCGACTCGCGGCGGCTTATCGGCAGTGCTCAACGAATGGGCCGTCGCCTCCAATGTCGGCATCACAGTGAATGAGGCCAGTATTCCCGTCAGCGATGAAGTCAAAGGTCTGTGCGAACTCTATGGTTTCGAAGCCATGGATCTTGCCAACGAAGGTACTTTCATCCTCGCCGTCCCCAACGACATCGCTTTAGGTGCGCTCGAAATCATGCAACGCTTTGGCCACTGTGAGCATGCAGCGATAATCGGCACTGTGAGTGATGAACTCGTAGGGAAAGTCGTGCTAAGAACGCCTTGGAATACCAAGCGTTATCTCGATCTTCCCCAGGGTGAACTGCTGCCAAGGATTTGCTGATGCACGAATATTCAATTGTGAGTGCCTTGATTGAGCAATGCGAGCAGCACGCGCTGGCTAATCATGCCTATAAAATCACCCGAGTGGATATCAAACTAGGCGTCATGAGCGGAGTTGAACCTAGCCTGCTACAAACGGCCTTCGATACGTTTAAGCTCGATGGGATTTGCAAAGAAGCCCTACTCAATATGCAAATTCAGCCGCTAGTGATACTTTGCCAAGACTGCCAGACTGAATCCGTACTGAGTGAGCGCACGGTCATCTGCCCTGCGTGTCAAAGCTATCGCACCCGCGTACTCGATGGTGAAGATATGCTACTGATGCAACTTGAGATGGAACAAGATGAAGATTAAATCCTTCATTTGTAATCTGCATTGTTAACAACAGCAGAGTCGATAAAGATTTCAATCAATAAAGAGTCCTATCAGCAAGAATATTCCTCAAAAAAATGGCTTTGAGCAATCAGCGCTCAAAGCCATTTTAAACCACACTACTTTCAGTCACGCTACATCAGCTGTAGATAGAAGCTTCACCCTCTGGGCGCGTTTTGAGCACCCGCAGAAACCACATATACTGCTCTGGATAAGCTAAGATAACTTGCTCGACCACTTTGTTCAGTGCCAACGCCTCGTTTTCTTTGCCTACCATGTCTTCAGGCGCAACGGCCGTCATCACAGTAAGATCAAACTGACGTGTAGCTTGGTTGTAGCCAATCTTTACTGGCAACACTTGGGCATTCCCCGCCTGCGCTAAACGCCCAACGACAGGCAGCGTTGCTTTCACTGTGCCTAAAAAAGGTGCAAACACGCTTTGTTCAGGACCTAAGTCTTCATCGGGGAGATAAAAGAAACTGTTACCGCGCTTAAGCTCAGCCAATAGCGCCCTAATGCCCGCCTCGCGCATATACACATGGCCACCACAGCTGCTGCGCACACGATTACTAAACCAATTGAATAAGCCATTTTTATGGGCTTTGGCCATAGTCACCATAGGCAACTCAAGGTTAAGGCGTAAGCCGGCATAATCGATTGGCCACACATGAGGCATGATAAAAATGATCGGTTGGCCCGCGGCCTGCGCTTTCGTCACATGCTCAAAGCCGATTAAATTGACTCGACGACGTAAATGCGCTTTTGAGCGCACCAGCAATTCGCCCTGAGCTAACAAGACCAAAACGAAGTTTTGTACGTTCTCGCGGATTAACGCTTCAATCTCGGCGGCAGATTGTTCAGGAAAGCACGCCCTTAAGTTGGCTCTGGCAACACTAATGGGCTTTTTGGCAATCGGCATCACTATTTTTGCCAATAATCTTGCTATGGGATCACGTAGCCATGCGGGCATGAGTCCGAAAATCACTAATAGACCAATCGCCAACCAAGTGGCCCAGTATCTAGGGTGTAATAAGGCGAGTTTAAAACGACGGTCAAAATGTTTGGGCTGTCTTGACAAAGAATTCACCTCAGACAGTGGATAGAAATAATGGAGATATTGCACGAAAAAATAAACAGGAAAGCCACTCTCTAAGGAGTGGCTTTCCCATCAAACAAACGAAATTACTTACCCGTGTTTGCTGCTTCTACACGAGTTTTCAGCTTTTGGCCGGGACGGAAAGTCACGACACGACGAGCAGAAATTGGGATATCTTCGCCTGTTTTTGGGTTCCTTCCCGGTCTTTGATTCTTGTCCCTAAGGTCAAAGTTGCCAAAGCCAGATAACTTGACCTGCTCACCACTTTCAAGTGCGCCCCGAATCTCTTCAAAGAACGACTCAACCATCTCTTTGGCGACACGTTTGTTCATTCCGAGTGTTTCAAAAAGATGTTCTGCCATTTCGGCTTTGGTAAGTGCCATACTTTAATCCCTCAACGATGCGTTGAACTCGGACTTAAGGGCAGAAACGACTGAACCAACGGTCTCAGCAATCTCTTTTTCCTCAAGCGTACGAGTAGTGTCTTGTAATGTAAGTGCTATCGCCAGGCTCTTCTTGCCAGGTTCAACACCTTTACCTAAGTATACATCGAACAAGTTTATGCCAACCAACTGATTTTCGCCAACTTTTCTTATCAATTTCATTACATCACCTGCAGATACACTCTCATCTACTACGACTGCGATGTCACGACGATTAGCTGGAAACTTAGATACAGCTTGGGCTAGCGGCAAACTGGTATGCAATAAAGCATCCAATTCCAACTCAAAAACGATGGTTTTACCATTGAGTCCAAAAGGCTTCTCCAAACTAGGATGGATTGCACCTATATGACCGATCACTCGATCATTTCTCAATATTTCAGCACATTGCCCCGGATGGAGAGCAGAATGCGTCGCTCCTCTAAAGCTAAATTCTGATGCGGAAACTGTCAAGCCGATAATTGCTTCTAAATCACCTTTAAGGTCGAAAAAATCAACGGTTTTCGATTCCATAGCCCAATGTTCATCATTTTGGAGCCCAGTAATGACACAAGCGAGCATTGCTTGTTGTCTTACACCGGATTCTGCATTGATATCAGGAACAAAGCGCAGGCCAGTTTCAAAAAGTCTCACGCGACTCTGTTGACGACTTTGATTGTAGCCAACGGCGGCCAATAAACCGGTGAACATTGACAGGCGCATGGCCGACATTTCACTGGAAATTGGGTTTGGTAACACCATAGCGTCTAAACCAGGGTGAACCAGATTTTGCAGTTTTGGATCGACAAAGCTGTAGGTTACCGCTTCTTGGAAACCACGAGCGACCAGTAAGGCACGCACGCGTTTTAGGCTTAAGTCAGATTCTTTATGATCTGACATACGCAGAGCGGCAACAGGTGCGATATTCGGGATATTGTTATAACCGTAAATACGCGCCACTTCTTCGATCAAATCTTCTTCAATCGCCATATCGAAACGATAAGTCGCAGTGGTGACCTGCCAGCTATCTTGGCCCACAACCACACTAAAGCCGAGACGTTGTAAAATTTCGACCACATCTGTGTCTGGTACATGGTGACCTAAAATTCGATCTAACTTGCTGCGACGTAACACGATTTGTGCAGGTTTGGGTAAATCAGCCTCTGATTTAGCCTCAACTACAGGGCCCGCTTCACCACCACAGATATCCAGCACTAAACGAGTCGCACGGTCCATGACTTTGTGTTGCATTTCTGGGTCAACACCACGCTCAAAGCGGTGTGATGAATCTGTGTGTAAACCTAAACGACGTGACTTACCCATAATGGCTAAAGGCGCGAAGAAGGCACATTCAAGCAGTATGTCTTGGGTCGTGTCACTCACGCCTGAATATTCGCCGCCAAACACGCCTGCAAGGGCTAATGGACGCGCATCATCGGCGATCACTAAGGTATCGCTTGGGATGGTCACTTCGCTGCCATCAAGCAGGGTGATTTTCTCTTCGCCAGTGCCTAAACGCACTTGGATATCGCCCGTTAACTTGGCAAGATCGAAAGCGTGCATAGGTTGACCGAATTCAATCAACACAAAGTTAGTGATATCAACGATAGGATCGATAGAGCGAATACCGCTACGGCGCAGTTTTTCCTGCATCCATAATGGCGTAGGCGCTTTCACATTGACGTTTTTAACCACACGGCCTAAGTAACGTGGACAAGCGGCTGGCGCCTTAACGTTAATCGTGACCTGTGCATCTGTCGTTGGCGCGACGGCTTGCCACTGTGGCTCAACCACGGCTTGGCGGTTTAACACGCCCACTTCACGGGCAAGGCCTGCCATGCCTAAGCAATCGGCACGGTTAGCCGTTAAATCTACATCGATAACGGCATCATTAAGTTGCAGATAATCGCGGATGTCAGTGCCTAATGGCGCGTCCAATGGCAATTCGATAATGCCATCGCTTTCGACGTTAATGCCAAGCTCACTGTACGAGCACAACATGCCTTCTGATGGCATGCCACGCAGCTTAGCTTTCTTGATTTTAAAATCGCCAGGTAATACGGCGCCAACCATAGCTACGGCCACTTTAAGACCTTGACGGCAGTTTGGTGCACCGCAGACGATATCTATAAGTTCGCTACCACCAACGTTGATTTTGGTCACGCGCAGTTTATCGGCATCGGGATGCTGACCACACTCCACCACTTCACCAATCACGACACCGCTAAAATCGGCTGCTACGGCTTCAACGTCATCGACTTCGAGACCGGCCATAGTGATCTGGTGGGATAATGCTTCACGGCTGACTGAAGGGTTTACCCATTCACGAAGCCAAGATTCGCTAAATTTCATGCTATTACAGCTCCGTTATTTAAATTGCTTCAGGAAACGTAGGTCGTTTTCGAAAAACGCACGTAAATCGTTTACGCCGTAACGCAACATAGTTAAACGCTCGACACCCATACCAAAAGCAAAACCAGAGTATTTTTCTGGATCTATGCCAACGCTGCGCAGCACATTCGGATGTACCATACCGCAGCCAAGCACTTCTAGCCATTTACCATTTTTGCCCATCACGTCTACTTCTGCTGAAGGTTCAGTGAATGGGAAGTAAGATGGACGGAAACGCACTTGCAGATCTTCTTCGAAGAAGTTACGCAGGAAGTCATGCAAAATGCCTTTCAATTCGGCAAAGTTCACATGCTCATCAACCAAAAGCCCTTCCACTTGGTGGAACATTGGCGTGTGCGTTTGGTCGTAATCGTTACGATAAACACGACCCGGAGAAATAATGCGTAATGGTGGCTTTTCAGTTTCCATAGTACGGATTTGCACGCCCGAAGTTTGGGTACGCAGCATCAGTTTAGGATTGAAATAAAAGGTATCATGATCAGCACGCGCAGGATGGTGC
This sequence comes from Shewanella sp. SP2S2-6, assembly GCF_031931965.1. Taxonomy (NCBI): domain Bacteria; kingdom Pseudomonadati; phylum Pseudomonadota; class Gammaproteobacteria; order Alteromonadales; family Shewanellaceae; genus Shewanella; species Shewanella sp. SP2S2-6. The sequence continues at coordinate 70,299 of NZ_JAUOEQ010000012.1, forward strand.
TCAGAGATATTCAGCGCATCGAAATTGTGGAAATCATCTTCAATTTCAGGCCCCTGCTTTACCGAGAACCCTAATTCCCCGAAAAAGGTTTCGATACGTTCAATGGTACGCGTCACTGGATGTAAGCCACCGATCTCTTGGGTGCGGCCTGGCAAAGTCACATCAATCTTTTCAGCGATTAATTTGGCTTCCAGTTCCGAACTCTTCAGACCATCGATGCGCTCAGTTAATTTTTGTTGAATAGCCTGTTTAGCATCATTGACCGCTTGGCCAAAGGCTGGCTTTTCTTCAGGGCTTAAGCTACCCATCATTTTCATCATGTCGGTGATCTTACCTTTCTTACCAAGGTAATCGACACGGATATCATCCAGTGCTTTTAGATCACTGGCCTGGTCAATAATGACTAAGGCTTGTTCTACGATCTCAGTTAACTGCTGCATTTTCTCTTCCACTGCATAGTCGCGCTTGATAAACAAGTGCTATGGGCGCCAAACTTTCAGGCTATTTGGGTGCTCAGGTTATCGGGCGTTAATGCCAGACGCTTTGCTAGCTATAACGAAATAAAAGGATAGAAATTTTACGCGAGCGAGCGGCATATTACTAGGGCTTATTGGGGGTTTTTATCATGCAAATTCATGTGTTACCCCAGTTCAGAGCCTGAGTTTTGCTCAAGGTGAAATCCAAACCTCAATTCTGACCGAAACAAGTTCCCTATTCAGCCACTAGCAGCATTTGTAACTAAACTGTAAACTAATGCCTGTACCCTGCCAAAATTGCAGCAAACAACACAATAACGACTGCAATTAGACTACATTAGCAACATAAATCATTACAAAACAGAAAACTATCAAGTCTATGGCAAACTGACCGATATACATTCGGTTCACAGCCCATTTTATCGAGGCACTCATGAAAGAAGTAAAGTTTCGCTGGATAGATCAATATCTTATCCATATGACCTTAAAAACTAAATTCGCTATTCTCTCTATCGTTCCCATGCTAATGATTGTTGGACTGGCGATTTTTCTTGATAACCAATCCCAGCAAACCTTAGTGCAAGGACAGCTCAACGGTCTTCAAAATGCGTCACAACAAATCAACCAAGTCACAGGCAGCTTATATAACAAACTACCAGAGCAAGAACGCCAAACTATCCTTAGCCAGCTAAGTCGCGAAATCAAAGGCAATGTCAGCATTATTTCGGTGAATGAAGCCGACAGCAAAGCGCAATCCTTAGCTCGCAGCGGTGGCGGTATTGATGATAGCGGTAAGCAACCTAGAGCTGTGAGTCGCGTTAACGATCAAAACCTGATCACGATTATTCCCTTAGACAGCAAAGAAATTGATGCCCTGCTCGCCAAAGATAACCTGCTGGTTTACGGCCTGATGGCGGCGCTTCTGTTCGTGTTATTTTTATTTAGTTACTACATTTCGACCTTCGTGGGCGGCGCACTTTATACCACAGTGATGGCATTAAAACGGGCCGCATCGGGTGACTTAACCGGACGTTTAAACTTCTTCGAGGTAAAGGACGAATTCAGTATCTTAGCCATCAGTATCGATGCCTTAGTGGAGCGTCAGCATCTGTTAGTGAAACAAATCGCCGAGTCGACAACGAAAATCCGCGAGGTAGTGTCCTCGTTTCGTAGTACAGCGCAGCAAGGTCAATCCTTAGCGGTGAACCAGAGACAACATTTGGACTCCCTAGCAACGGCGATGGAAGAAATGACCGCCGCAGTGAAGGAAGTCGCCCGCAATGCCGAGCAATCTTCTGCCGAAACCCAAGAGGCTAATCAACAGGTTAGCGCGGGTGGTAAAGACATTGAAACCACAGTCAAAGCCATCGATGTGTTATCGGATGAGATCTCCTCAGCCTCGAATGCGGTGGGCGTACTCAATGACAACGCCAGTAAAATTGATGAAGTGGTATCAACCATTAATGCGATTTCCCAGCAAACCAACCTACTCGCCCTCAACGCGGCGATTGAAGCGGCGCGCGCCGGTGAACAAGGTCGTGGCTTTGCCGTGGTCGCCGATGAAGTACGTACCTTAGCGGGCCGCACTCAAGCCGCAACGGTTGAGATCAAAACCATGATCGAATCGCTGCAATCGGGTACTCGCAATCTAACCCAAGTGATGTCGCGTACTGTGAGTCAAGCGAATGAAGGCAAACAACACGTACTGCAAACGGGCAAAGACTTAGAGTTTATCGCCCACCACAGTAATAAAGTGTTTGAAATGAGTGTGCTAATCGCCACCTCGGCCGAAGAACAATCGGCTGTGGCCAACGAGATTGCGACTAATCTGATGGAAATCCGCAACCAGTCCCACGATGTGGAGCAATCGGCGAACCAGTCGGTTTCAGGTTGTGATGAGCTGCAAGCAACAGCTGGGCAACTTGATCAGTTGATGGTGGGATTAAAAATCTAGTCGAGCATTATTTGATGGAATTTAAATTCACTTAACACCCAAAATGCACAAGGGAGCGATAATCGCTCCCTTGTTGTTTTTTCATTCTGACGGTAACGGTCCAATCAACTACTGTTTTTTCAATCAACCAGTGTCGTTTCAACCAATAATTCACTTTTCAATCTACTTCGCTAAGGCAAAAATTAATCCACGTCTGTTAATCCACATCTTTGAGTGGCCATAGCACGATATGATCTTCAATATCCTTCACGCGTCTTTCATCGACCACTTTGCCTTGGATCGACATGCCCGCTAAATGCATCGCTTCTTTAGAGCCAGTCAGCAGCGGATGCCAGCTCGGTAGCTCACGCCCTGCCGCTAAGCGGCGATATGCGCAACTGTCGGGAAGCCAAGTTAACTCATGGATATTATCAATCGTGATCACAGTACATTGAGGGACATGGGTGAAACGGTCACTGTAATGCTGACAGCCCGCCGTTTGATGATCGAGCAAAAGGCAGGCCGCATTGGTGTAATACAAGTCTTCGGTTTCATCATCTATCAACTTGTTTAAACAACATTTACCACAACCGTCACACAGGGATTCCCACTCGGTTGCGCTCATCTGCGCTAATGTTTTGCTCTGCCAAAATGCCATGATTAACTGTATCTTCTCAATAAAAAGCCCGCTTAATGCGGGCTATTTTACACTAGTTTATCGGCGGATACTTTATTCTCTCGGACAGATGCGCGACAGAAATCCCGAAATAATCGGTATTCTGCCAGTGCATTAATGCGCGGTAATTGCCATAAACGAGGTATTTTCGACCGGTAACACCATCGGGCATGATTAGCGAGGCGTTGATGTCTTCGCGGGACGGCAAATCGGTATGATCAAACTTGCGAATACCGAGAGTTTGCCACTGGGCTAAGGACTGGGGTTTATCTAATCCAGCGACGGCCAAATCAAGCGTTGCGGGCACTTGTACCTGTCGCCCCCAAGTATCATTGCCGTTCCAACCGAGTTGCTGTAGCAAATACGCCGCGGAGGCAAACGCATCTTGTGTGTTGTGCCAAATGTCTTTCTTACCGTCGCCATCGCCGTCCTGCCCATAGGCAAGATAATCCGTTGGCATCAGCTGCGTTTGTCCCATGGCGCCATTCCAACGACTTTTAAGAGCTTGAAAACCGATATGATCTTTATCCATTATGCTGAGCGCTGCAATAAACTCTTTTTTGAAGAAAGCTTCGCGCTCGCCGCCAAAGGCCAGTGACGCCGTCACAGATAGCACAGGATAATCGCCAGAAGCTTCACCAAAGTCGGAGACAAGCCCCCAGAGCGCGACTAAGAAGCGTGGCTGAACAGAGTATTGGCTGGCGATGGCGTTGAGTTGTTGTTCATGCTCTTTAAACAGCACCCGTGCGGTGTCAACTTTCCACTCGGGCACAGTGTCGGCGAGATAAGTATCGAGGTTGTGAGTTTTTTCAGTCTGGGGGCTGTCTGTTACTCGGGCTTTTTTGAAGAGTTTGATCTGGGGAAAGGCTAAATCTAAGGTCGCTTGGCTGATACCCTGAAGATGGGCTTCTTGCTTTAGCTGAATTAAATAATCACTAAAGCTGATTTTCTCATCCGGCTGCTGCGCCATGGCTGGCAAACTGCACGCACTCAGCCAAATGATGAAACAGACAAATGCCCTGATGGGAGCGAAGATATATGCGGCGAGTCGATAATGCTTATTCTGATAAACCCCAAAGTGACAAACCTTAACTGGGTAAGCATTGATTTGATAAGCTTGGGTTCGATAAGCACGGTATCGATGCATATACCTTCCTGTTATTTTTATGCTATTGGCTTAATCTTTGATCCCAAGACTGAGCTTATGCTCTGCCAATAAATTCACCTGAGGTGGTGGAATTTGTAAATAAAAGCCGTTTTCTTCCATCGCAGCTCTTACCTTTTGAATATCTGCCATGCCTAACGCGTCACGTTTCGCAATAGGAAACACCATCACCAGCTTTGGCACGCCGAACATTTCCATCAAAGGCGCTGGAACATCATCAAAACAATCTCTTTTCTTCACAAATAAATAAGTATCAGCCTTTCGGCTACTTTTATAAACGGCACATAGCATAAGAGTACAAATATCCAATAGTTCAAACTTGCCAGTCAATGGGGCACACTATAACATGGTCGCCTAGTAATTTAATTGTAAAATCAGCGAACCGACTGATGATTTCTGGAGAATAGTGCCGGGATGTCAAAACCTAGCTTAGAGTTAAAAGGCGCTTCTTTTACTCTTTCAGTGCTTCATATTAATAGCAGCGATTTACAAGCTGTCATGACTGAATTAGACAGTAAGTTGGCACAAGCCCCACAGTTTTTTCTGGGTGCTCCTTTAGTTGTCAATCTGAGTGCGATCCAGCACGACAGCTTAAATTTAAGTGCGTTAAAGGATCTGTTGATCTCACGTCAATTAGTGATTGTTGGCATAACAGGCGCGACAACCGTACTCAGTAAACAGGCCAAAGACTTAGGTCTTGCCATAGTTAAAGCCGGAAAACAGAGCAGTACGCCACCGCCAGCACCTCGCCAAACTAAAATAGTGAAGCAAAATATTCGTTCAGGCCAACAAGTCTACGCAAAAAATGGTGATTTAATCATATTTGGTGCGGTAGGCAATGGCGCAGAAGTCATCGCAGATGGTAGCATTCATATCTATGGCGCATTACGAGGGAAAGCCATGGCAGGCGCGGCGGGCGATACCAGCGCCGTCATCATAGCCCACTCTCTGGAGGCCGAACTCGTTTCAATAGCAGGGCAATATTGGCTCGCTGAAAATCTACAACAACATAGCTCAGATAAAAGCGGCTGCATTCGCCTAAACGGTGAGTCGCTTATGGTTGAATCATTGCCCCTCTAAATGGCAGAACAAAGGATAGAGAGAAACATGGCACAAATTATTGTTGTCACTTCAGGTAAAGGCGGCGTAGGTAAAACCACATCGAGTGCTGCAATTGCGACCGGTCTTGCCATGCAAGGACACAAGACAGTCGTTATTGATTTCGATATAGGTTTACGAAACTTAGACTTGATCATGGGTTGCGAGCGTCGTGTTGTTTATGACTTCGTTAATGTGATCAATGGTGAAGCCAATTTAAATCAAGCGCTGATCAAAGATAAACGCTGCGATAAGTTATTCGTTTTACCCGCTTCACAGACCCGTGATAAAGATGCGCTGACCAAAGAAGGCGTTGGCCGTGTTCTAGACGATTTAGCCAAAGACTTTGAGTTTATTCTGTGTGATTCACCTGCGGGGATTGAGCAAGGCGCTATGATGGCACTGTATTTTGCCGATATCGCCATTGTGACCACGAACCCAGAAGTCAGTTCAGTACGCGACTCAGACCGTATTTTAGGGATGCTGCAGAGCAAATCACGCCGCGCCGAGCTAAACCTTGAGCCAATCAAAGAATACTTACTGCTGACTCGCTATTCACCGAGCCGTGTAAAATCGGGCGAAATGTTGAGTGTTGATGATGTTCAAGAAATTCTGGCCATTGAATTACTGGGCGTGATCCCTGAATCACAATCGGTACTCAAAGCCTCTAACTCAGGCGTGCCTGTGATTATCGATCAAGAAAGTGATGCAGGTTTAGCCTACAGTGACACAGTTGCACGTTTACTGGGCGAAGATGTCCCAGTACGCTTTATTACGGAAGAAAAGAAAGGTTTCTTACAACGGATATTTGGTAGCTAATTATGTCTTTACTCGACTATTTCAAAAGCAAGAAAAAGCCTAGCACTGCGGTAATGGCTAAAGAGCGCCTACAGATCATTGTGGCTCATCAACGTGGACAAAGGGACACTCCCGATTATTTCCCACAGATGAAACAAGAGATCATTGCCGTTATTCGCAAATATGTGCCGATTTCTGATGATCAAGTTTCTGTGCAGTTAGATCAAAACGACGCGAACCTGTCGGTACTCGAACTTAACGTCACATTGCCTGACAGATAAGTCGATTACGCAAAAAGCGTCATCTTCTGAAGAAGATGACGCTTTTTGTTGGCTGTTTTTCGGCTATCGATAAGTTTCAAATACTGCGCATAAAGTACAAGACTTCACGCGCAAGATTTAAATACTAGATTAAAAGCCTTAGACCTCAAGCTTAGCTAGGGACTCAGCGGCAATCTCGCCTCGCCATCCGCATAACACCGCGGGTAAATCCCCTTGTTGCTTATCCCAACGCCATTGCAAAAACTCATGGATATGACGTTTAGAGCCGAGCATTTCCTGTGGCACATCATGCTGTTCGCACAACTCAACTAAGCAGCTTTTTATCGCCTTAAAGGCCGATTTGTAACCCGACTTCAACGCCAGCACATCCACTAACTCGGGTAAATTGACCAAATCAGCGGTTTGTAGCACACGTAATAGATCTTTACCGTGAATGCGTTTTTCCTGTTCGGTCAAGTCATTGAGCTTAAACAAGTCAGCCGAAGTTTTAGGTTGCTTCTTCGCTAATGCAATAAGACCATGATCTTTGATCACAAAACCTAAGGCTAAATCACGCACTAAGGCTTTTTCAAGACGCCACTTAGCAAGCACTTTAAGGTAAGCCAATTGGATTTCGGTCAGTTGGAAAGCATTTTTCACTTTCAAATAAGCCGTGTCGAGATCAGGATCGGCAAGCCTGCCCTGAGTCATCCTTTCCCCTTCCTCATATAACCAAGCTAAACGGCCTTGGGCGCTGAGTTTCGCTTCAAGTTGAGGATAGAGCTGATACAAGTACAAGACGTCATTCGCGGCGTAACTTAACTGTGCTTCCGTTAACGGGCGGCGGATCCAATCGGTACGCGACTCGCCTTTATCAATCACTTCACCCAGGCAAGTTTCTACTAACTTGGCATAACCCACACCGTGGCCCATACCACACAAAGAGGCGGCAATTTGGCTATCAAACAAAGGCGTAGGCTGACATTTGCCATAGTGGGCAAACACTTCTAAGTCTTCACTGCAGGAATGCACTAGCTTAACGATATTCGGGTCCGATAACAGCGCCCAAAACTGGGCTAAATCAGGTAAAGCCACAGGATCAATCAAAGCTAAGGTTTTACCATCATAGGCTTGGATCAAACCTAACTTGGCATAATAAGTACGAGTACGAACAAACTCGGTATCTAACACGAGTATCTTACTCTGTTTATATTGGGCAACGAGGGCATTAAGGCTTGCTTCATCACTCACATATTGAAACGCTGACAAATTCTTCTCCAGATCCTGTGGGTCAATCACAGTCCATAAAAACAAAAGCCGGCAAATGCCGGCTTCAATCTTACGCTCGCTTAGCTTCGTCTCTAAGCTCTCGTCGCAAGATCTTACCCACGTTGGTTTTAGGTAACTCGTCCCTAAATTCTACCAGCTTCGGTACTTTATATCCCGTTAAATGAATACGGCAGTGCTTAATGATGTCTTCAGCGGTTAAAGATTTATCTTTTGCCACCACAAATACCTTCACTAACTCACCACTGGCGTCGTTTGGCACCCCAACTGCGGCCACTTCAATCACTTTAGGATGCAGTGCAACCACTTCTTCGACTTCGTTAGGGAACACGTTAAAGCCTGAGACTAAGATCATGTCCTTCTTACGATCGACAATATAGAAGAACCCTTTCTCATCCATGTAACCAATATCGCCCGTGGCTAACCAGCCGTCAGTATCGATCACTTTGGCGGTTTCTTCAGGACGTTGCCAATAGCCTTTCATCACTTGCGGGCCTTTACCAAACAGCTCGCCAGTTTCGCCTTGGGCTAATACCTTGCCGTCATCATTACGGATTTGAATGAGTGTCGAAGGTGCAGGGAAACCAATTGAACCGTTGTAACCATCTAAATTATATGGGCAACAGGTTAATAGAGGTGAGGCTTCCGTCAGACCATAACCTTCGAGTAAACGGGTCTTAGTGATGGCTTGCCATTTATCCGCGACGGCTTTTTGTACCGCCATGCCGCCACCGATAGAGAGTTTTAAGCGCGAAAAATCCAACTGGGAAAAATCATCACTGTTCACTAACGCGTTAAATAAGGTGTTTACCCCAGTCAATGCAGTGAAAGGATACTTTTTCAACTCGGCCACAAATCCTGGGATATCACGGGGATTGGTGATGAGTAAGTTCTGGCTGCCTTTGTGCAAAAACAGCAGGCAATTCACAGTCAATGCGAAGATGTGATACAGCGGCAAGGCCGTTACCACAAACTCGCTGCCATCGTTTAAGGCGGGCGAATAAGCGCCATCGGCCTGCAATACGTTGGCGACTATATTGCCATGGGTCAACATCGCCCCTTTAGACACCCCAGTTGTGCCGCCTGTATATTGCAAAAACGCTAAGTCGTCGTTAGTGACTTCAGGCTTGATGTATTGCATGCGGCGACCAGTTGATAAGGTGTCGCGCATAGATAGTGCGTGGGGTAAGTCGTATTTAGGGACGAGCTTCTTAATGTACTTCACCACAAAGTTCACTAAGGTGCGTTTTGGTGCACTTAATTGATCACCTAAACTGGTGATAATGACGCTTTCAACGGGCGTTTGTTCGACCACTTCTTCTAAGGTGCGGGCGAAGTTTGACACGACAACGATGGCTTTGGCGCCCGAGTCAATCAACTGATGTTTAAGTTCGCGCGGGGTATATAGCGGGTTAACGTTAACGACCACCATACCGGCACGTAAAACCCCAAACAGTGCAATCGGGTATTGCAACAGGTTTGGCATCATTAAGGCGACACGATCGCCCTTTTCAAGCTTTAATTCATTTTGTAGATACGCGGCGAATGCACGGCTGCGTTCTTCCAATTTACGATAGGTTAGCGTGGCACCCATGTTGATAAATGCAGGTTGGTCTTCATACTTAGCCACCGCTGTTTCGAACATATCAACAAGCGATGAGTACTGCTCCACATTAATTTCAGCAGGCACATCTTTTGGCAAATGATTAATCCAAGGCTGATCCACTACTCTCTCCTAAATCCCCACAACTGCGGAAACAATATCCATACAAGCGTCAAGACTCGATAAATACCGAGTTAAAATACCGGCTTACATTTTATAGTTATTGATTGACTCGTCATAAATCATACGAGCGTTTTAATTTTGATCATCATCACATAAAAAAAACAAAAAACCTAGCGTCTTTTTTAGGGCGGCAAAGGCAGCCTATTTAACGAATTCGCGGATCAAGCGGGCAACGCCTTCAGCATTGTCCATATGCACATGATGATCGCCCTCGATTATATGTTCAGACAAATGTTTGAACCAGGTTCGCGCCTTAGGTATGGCGGTCTGCAACTGGCTAAATCCCTGTTTGCCACACACTAATAAGGTTTCAATATTGATGTCCTGCATCAAGGCATCAACTTGAGCAAAAGTTAACCGTTGGGGTGAATCTAATCTCAATCGAGGATCACTGCGCCAACCTATGCCCTCACCTTCGGGTTGCATATTACGCTCGAGCAACAGACGACACCAAGGTTCGGCAAGTCCTGTTAAATGTGCCCTCGCCCGCACTGCGGTCTCTATGCTGTCGTAAATTTTTGCCTGCCCATGTTTCTGGGTTAAATACTTCTCGTGTTGATAGAAGCTTTTCCTTAGTCGTGCTTTCGCTTGCGTTGGCGATTCTGATAAGGGACTTAACGCTTCAATCAATACCAGCTTGTTGACCTTTTCAGGGAAGGTCGCCGTATATGCAGAGGCAATAATGCCACCGAGCGAATGCCCCACCATGGCCACAGGCTTTTGCGGTAATGCCGTTAATAGCGCATCCAAATCATACAAGTAATCAATCCAATGCAGCGGGTAATGCCCCGGCCGGTGCGCCGAAAAGCCATGTCCAGGCCAATCAATCGCGAGCACTTGATAATCGAGTAAATGCGCAGCTAAGGGTTCAAAACTGTTGGCATTATCTAACCAGCCATGTAAGGCCAGCAGTAAAGGTTTATCCTTCGCCCCCCATAATCGGCCTGCGACCTTAATATGAGGTAATACAAATTCGATTTGATTTTGGGGGGCGAGAGATTGCCACATAATGCCTCTGATGTCAGGTGATTAAGATGATTTTTTGACAAATTTGAGTGTCATACGATCACTTTCACCGATCGCTTGGTATTTTTCCTTATCCGTGTCACCCAAAGCAAAAGATGGCGGTAGCGTCCAAACACCTTTGGCATAATCCTTAGTATCTTTGGGGTTCGCATTGATTTCGGCGCTTTCAACTAAGGTGAAACCGGCTTTTTTGGCTAAAGCAACCATGGCCGCTTGGTCCATATAGCCAGTGCTAAAATTCATCCCTTCGTTGGCTCTATGCTCCACCACACCAAAGACACCGCCGTCTTTCAATACTTTATATGACGCGGCAAACACATTCTCTAACTGATCACTCGATGCCCAGTTATGAAGATTACGGAATGTTAATACCAGATCGGCACTGCCATCGGCGCCTAAATCCATCTTTTGTGGAGGATCGAAGGTAACAATCTTTGCATTGCCCATGACGTCTTTATTGGCCGTCATCCACGCAGCATACTTAGTACCAGCGTTGGCGCGATAGCGATTTCCGGGTGTATCCGTCGCGGGAGCGGTTTCGAAACTGGCGGCGATATATTGGCCTTCTTTGGCTAAATAAGGCCCTAATATTTCGCTATACCAACCATTACCTGGCCAGAGTTCAATCACAGTTTGTGTTGGGGTAATGCCAAAAAAACTTAAGGTTTCAGCGGGATGACGATAAACGTCACGGCTGGCATTTTTAGCCTGACGAAAATCGCTTTTTAAGACTTTATCTAAACTTTCATCGGCGTAGGTAACACTCGAACATAAACCAGCAAGCAGTAGACTGGCAACTAAGGTGACTTTTTTCATTGTAATTCTCCATGGATACCGAAGGCATAAGCTAGCAGCCAATGGCCAAAAATCCAAGGAATAGAAGTCGTAAAACCTAGGTTTGAGTGACATAAGTGGTTATGGCTCAAAGTGATGAGTCAATTCACCTTTAGCTAAACCAATAAAGCGCAAAGCGGAAAAAAGCCAGAGGAAACACAATACGCCTGAGGTATTAAATGACCTTGATGATTAGCGACTCGCAGCGTTATCCACACGGCGCCACGCAAAATACAAGGCGCAGGCACTGGTTAATAACCAAAGTCCCACCCAAATCCACGCGGGGATCCAAGAACGTTCGGCCAACATCACCGCATCTCCTTGGCCATCAAGCCCGAGCAACACAGTTGGACTTGCCAGCGCATTAAGCATGATCATCAAACCGATAATACGCAAAAACTGGGTCAACATTTTGTTTTGACTGAGTTTAAGCGGTAACAACAAAATAATAGTGAGTACGGCTAGAATCGCCAGCGTGAGAATATCTCTGCCCCAAAGCAAGCCGCTTAGCACCACTAAAGCGCCCAGCAAGGCAAAGCTCACGCGGATCCCCTTTGGCCAAGTCGCGAGCAAGTAGATTAAATATCCCCAACAGGCCGCGCCAAAATACCCAGCAAAGCCAATCAACATAGGCGAACCGCCTTGGCTAAAACAAAAGCCTGCGCCGTTCGGAAACAATTGAATATGGCTGACCACGCCCGAGCTTAATATCGTCGCAATGCCGTGGGACAATTCATGGAAATAGCTTTCAAGCCATTTAAACGGCACGCTTAAATAGGGAATGCGAGTGATGAGTAACGCCACCACCAGCTCGATAATAAACAAGCCTCGGCTTGGCACACCGCTGGCGGCTAAACCTGTTAATTTAGAAGAGGAAAATCGCGAGGTAGAACGGGGAGGCTTTTGTTGATGTTCAAGCATACAAGTCCACGCCAACCATTTGCTGAATTTCATCGCGTTTGGCGGCATGTTGGGTTTGTAAATATTGGGCAATCGCCCCCTGATGACCACGCGTATCTTGTTCATACTCGAGGTGGGCGCCGAGCCTTGACTGTAAATTGCCCGCTGCGTTTTTACCTTTAGGCTGTGTTTCTAAACTGAGGGCTTCGACAGCATCTTGCTCAATCACTGGGCGTGACGATTCAGGTGCGGTTAGCCCCTGAGCGATAGCGGGTCTATTACTCGCTACAGCATTCGTCAAACTCATTTGATTCACATTCACTTGCATCAAGAAGCCTTAAGTTTGCACTATTCATCGTTAAGCCATTCATCGTAAAGAATGCTTAGCATTAATTGCCTGAGATTCTATCGCAGATACTCAGGCAAAGAACAGCTTATTCACGACCGGGTAACTTTTTCCATGTGACTGTATCACGTAAATACACAGGTTCAAGCTCATCGACCGAGGTTGTTAGCCCTGCTTTGATACCTGTCTCAGCCAATATCAGCATAGCCCTTGCATCGGGATATTTCACGGCGTCGAGAGCTAAAATCCCCTTGCCGAGTGCCAGTAAATCCGGATAAGCATCAAAACCTGTGCCGCAAGCCACAATGGGCGCTTCAGTATCAAGCTGAAGTTGTACGTTGGCAGGCGCACTGACCACTTCTTTACCGACTAATGTCGCAATACCATCGACGGCCACAAACTGCCCCCAATACACTTCACCCATGCGCGCATCAATGGCACACAGCACTTGCTCGGCTTGATGCTCGCTAATGGCCATTTGTGCCATTGCCGCTAAAGTTGAAATACCAATCACAGGCAAATCTAACCCCAGTGCCAGACCTTGGGTCATGCTAGTGCAAATACGGATCCCCGTAAAACTGCCAGGACCTCGACCATAGGCAATCGCCGCCACTTTATCTAAGCTAATGCCCGCTTGCTTGAGCACTGAATCGACCATAGGCAACAGACGCTGGCTGTGTTCACGCGGCGCATCGGCAAGTTCAGCATAAATCTGACCTTGATATTGCAGCGCAGCTGAGCAGGATTCGGTACAAGTGTCTAAGGCAAGAATACAAGCAGAGTGTTCGTGTGTTATTGTCATTTCAAAACCGGATTAGCGGGCAAGATTTCGCATCAAGTTAACCATTTCGGTATTGTGCGAATATGCCATGAGTAAACTGGCGCAAATAATAACATCAAATGCCCGAAAACAAAGGGCTAAGCAAGCAAGTCAGCTAAAATAGCGCCCGCATGATATCCAGTAGCAAATCAGGACTTGATGGATTTATGTGATCTAAGTCAATGATCGATAAACTCATTAAGGAATACCGCCAGCTTGGGGAAACTTTTTCAACTTTGCTTGTCAGAGCAGACAAGTCTGGATTGAATTCATTCCTTGCCATTCCTTTACTATTGTACGATTGCACTAACCCGCCTTCGATAAGGATATTTCATGTTAAACACGCCTCCATTGCGTCGCCTAAGACGCTTACGTAGTTCAGAAACGATGCGCGATCTGTTGCGCGAAACCCATGTTTCGTTAAGCGATCTCATCCATCCCCTGTTCATAGAAGAACACATCACCCACGCAGTGCCTATCTCCACGCTACCTGGTATCAGCCGCTTACCTGAGACTGCACTGGCGGAAGAAGTGCGCGAGCTTTACGCCCTCGGGATCCGTTATGTTATGCCCTTTGGGATTTCCCACACTAAGGATGATAAAGGCAGCGACACCTGGGATGACAATGGTTTACTCGCCCGCATGGTGCGCACCATTAAAGCCGCCGTGCCTGAGATGATGGTGATCCCCGATATTTGTTTTTGTGAATATACAGATCACGGCCATTGCGGCGTGGTGCACAATAATGAAGTCTGCAACGACCTCACCGTCGAAAATTTAGTTAAGCAATCGATAACAGCCGCCAAAGCGGGCGCTGATATGTTAGCACCATCGGCCATGATGGACGGTCAAGTGAAAGCCATTCGCCAAGGGCTTGATGCCGCAGGTTTTGAACATGTGGCGATTCTGGCTCACTCGGCAAAATTCGCCTCTTCCTTCTACGGTCCTTTTAGAGCCGCGGTCGATTGTGAACTCAGTGGTAACCGCAAGGGATATCAGCTTGATTATGCCAACGGTCGCCAAGCCCTGTTAGAAGCCTCATTAGATGAAGCCGAAGGCGCCGATATCCTGATGGTTAAACCCGGTACGCCCTACTTGGATGTGTTAAGCCGTTTAAGACAAGAAACTCACTTACCACTCGCCGCCTATCAAGTCGGCGGTGAATATGCGGGCATCAAGTTTGCCGCCCTTGCAGGTGCGTTGGATGAGCGTGCAGTGGTGACAGAAACCTTTGTCGGCTTAAAGCGAGCTGGAGCGGATTTGATTGTCAGCTATTACACCAAACAATACGCCCAGTGGTTAGCCGAGAGTAGATAGTTCCCTCGGTAACTATCGTTGCGGACATTAAAAAATCGATTAAAAACGCCACCTTTATCGGTGGCGTTTTTGTATTTAGCATCCTGCGCTGAATTGCTTAAGCTTTTTGCAATCGTGCAAACAAGGCTTTCACTTTTTCGACTTTAGGGCGCACAACCATCTGACAATAAGGCTGCTCACCGTGTAAAGCAAAGTAATCATTGTGATAATTTTCAGCGGGATAAAACGTCTCAAACGCTGACACTTGGGTCACTACTGGCGCATCAAAAACCTTGGCTGCTGCTAACTGAGTCAGCATAGCGGTAGTTTGCTCTATCTGCTCAGCATTATGGGCAAACACCACGGAGCGATATTGTGGCCCCTTATCATTGCCTTGACGATTGAGCGTGGTCGGATCATGACTCTCAAAAAAGACCTTTAACAGCGTCGTAAAATCAATTTCCTCTGGATTGAACTCAATATGCACAACCTCTGCATGGCCAGTTTGGCCTGAGCAAACCGATTTATAATCGGCA
The DNA here is from genome assembly GCF_031931965.1 of Shewanella sp. SP2S2-6. Taxonomy (NCBI): domain Bacteria; kingdom Pseudomonadati; phylum Pseudomonadota; class Gammaproteobacteria; order Alteromonadales; family Shewanellaceae; genus Shewanella; species Shewanella sp. SP2S2-6. Next base: position 85,536 of record NZ_JAUOEQ010000012.1, read on the forward strand.
TCATGGGCATCACCGCCAGCATAGCCAGAAGTGACGTTCACCACGCCTTTGAGGCTTTGAAAGATAGCCTCGACGCACCAAAAACACCCAGCGCCAAAAGTCGCAAAGCTGTTCGATGCTGGTTCAACAGCATCATCCATCCCTTTAAAAACCATAGAAACGGAGTTAACACAGTGACGAATATTATTGGGGGTTAACATCTCACCTTCAAAAACATGGCCCAAATGGCCGCCACATTGGCTACAGACAATCTCGGTTCTGCGGCCATCGGCGTCAACATGGCGCGTTACAGCGCCGGCGATTTCATCATCGAAAGCTGGCCAGCCACAATGGGCATTAAATTTATGCTCAGAGCGGTACAAGGGCGCATGGCATTTTTTGCATAAATACAAACCCTTGGCATCATGATCATAATACTCACCACTAAATGGGCGTTCAGTGCCTTTTTCTTCGATAACATAGCGTTCAAAATCGGTCAGTTTGTTCATATTAATGCCCTTTCGACTCACGTCGTTGTCTATTTTGATACTCTTTGATTAAGTTGATTAAGTTAATTAAGCAGCTGTTCCATAAAACCCAACATAAGACCCACTCCAAGCAAGATATCTTGCACTCGGCTTCAAAATGCGGCTGACATCAATCACAACAAATCTAATCACAACACATCCAATAACCCATACTAACGGGTTTAACGGCTAAAATCTTGCCACTTAAGTCAGTCCTAATCTAAGCATTTAAATCAGTGCGCATTAAGCGACAACATAAATGACGGAAAATACAGCAGTTGCTCTCACTCACCCTCGCGGAGTGTTTGCACCCGCTCAAGTGCACGGCTACACTTGCTGCGGGTCAAATTACAACTAAATATAACAAGTAGAAACCACAATGAAATTAGAAACCATTGATTACCGCGCTGAAAACAGTGCCCAGCAATTCGTTGAATCACTTAGGGAAACTGGCTTTGGTGTTTTATCTAATCATCCGATTGATAAGCGCTTAGTTGAAGACATCTACACCGAGTGGCAAGCCTTTTTTAATTCAGAAGCTAAAAACGACTATATGTTCAAAAAAGAAACCCACGACGGTTTCTTCCCCGCATCAATTTCTGAAACCGCCAAAGGCAACACAGTCAAAGACATTAAAGAGTACTATCACGTTTATCCTTGGGGCCGGATCCCCGATTCACTGCGTGCCAATATTCTCGCCTATTACGACAAAGCCAATGCGCTGGCTTCAGAACTTTTAGAGTGGATTGAAACCCACTCACCCGAAGACGTAAAAGCCAAGTTTTCGATGCCATTGCCAGAAATGATCGCCAACAGCCAAAAAACCTTACTGCGTATTCTGCATTACCCACCGATGACGGGCAGTGAAGAAATGGGCGCCATTCGCGCCGCCGCCCATGAAGATATTAACCTTATCACAGTGTTACCTGCGGCCAATGAGCCTGGGTTACAAGTGAAAGCCAAAGATGGCACTTGGTTAGATGTCCCCAGCGATTTTGGCAGCATTATTATCAATATCGGTGACATGCTACAGGAAGCGTCTGGCGGTTATTTCCCATCGACGTCACATCGCGTCATCAATCCTGAAGGTACGGATAAAACCAAACCACGGATCTCTTTGCCGTTATTTTTGCATCCAAACCCTGCTGTCGTGCTGTCTGAGCGTTATACCGCCGACAGTTATTTGATGGAAAGACTGCGCGAACTAGGGGTTATTTAACCCTTAATACCGCCTATTAATCCAAGTGATAATCACAAAAGACAGTCAAGGATTAAGCGATTAAAGCGCCTTAGGGCGCTTTTTTTATGACATTCGCCACCTTCAAGGTAGAATAGCCGTTCTTTAAGTTATTTAGGACAAGGCGTTATCATGGCAATTCAGTGGTATCCAGGGCATATGCACAAGGCACGCAAAGAGATTGAAGAGGCAATGCCTCAGGTCGATCTTGTTATCGAAGTGCTGGACGCGCGTATTCCCTACAGTAGCGAAAACCCCATGGTGGCTCAGCTTCGAGGCGACAAACCTTGTATCAAACTACTCAATAAATCTGATCTGGCCGATCCAGAGATCACTGCGCAATGGATTGAATACTTAGAACGCGAACAAGGCGTAAAAGCCACCGCGATCACCACACTGCAAGCGGCAATGGTGAAAAAGATCCCTGATATCTGCCGTAAGCTAGTGCCGAGTCGCGATAAAACCGAAAAAGACATTCGCACTATGATCATGGGTATTCCTAACGTTGGGAAATCCACCATCATCAACACCTTAGCTGGCCGTGTTATCGCCAAAACCGGTAACGAACCTGCGGTAACCAAAACCCAGCAAAGGATTAATTTACGTAACGGTATCGTGCTATCGGATACTCCGGGTATTTTGTGGCCCAAAGTGGATAACGAAGCGAGCAGCTATCGCCTTGCCGTCACGGGCGCCATTAAAGATACCGCGATGGAATATGAAGATGTGGCCCTGTTCGCCGCCAAGTATTTCTTAACCGCTTATCCAAAAGAGATTTGTGAACGCTACAACTTAAGTGAATTACCCAAGGATGATGTCGCACTTCTCGAGGAAATCGGCCGCAAACGTGGTGCGCTGCGCCCCGGTGGTCGCATTGATATGCACAAGGCATCTGAGTTATTGCTGCATGAATACCGCTCAGGAAAAATCGGCCTCCTCTCGTTAGAAACGCCTGCGATGGCCGAGCTTGAGAAGATTGAAGTCGCCCGCATCATGGCGGAGAAGGAAGCAATAAAAGAAGCCAAACTTGCAGCAGAAAGATTGAAGCGTTCTGGTAAGCGCCATAACGACTAACTCATTACGCGTAGTCATCACGCTTAGTCATCACGGCAAGTTATCTTACTATCTCTGCAAGCATTGAAAATAACGCTCAACGTGTGTTGAAGATAAGACGCTAATGGCGTTGATATTCAAGCTTAGTAAGCTAATTCATCAAGCTTAATATTTAAGCCAGCATATTGAATATGCTGGCTTTTTATTTTCATAAACGAAGATGTCGCGTTAACAAACACTGTCACGCGCAACTACTTTTGCGCACCAGAGGTCAACCTATCAAGCAAGGCATCCAAACTCTGCTCTAATAAATCCAACACCAGTTCAAAGCCCTGCTCGCCATCATAGTAAGGGTCCGGCACTTCCGTGACTTGCGTATTCGCATAAGAGAGCATTAACTGTAACTTGTACTGATACTCAAGCGGACAACGACTACGCAAATCCGCTAAATTGGCCTTATCCGCCGCCAAAATTAAATCAAAATGTTCAAAGTCGGCATCCACAACCTGCCGAGCCCGCATTCCATCGAAACTAAAACCCCGCTTTTCCCCCGCCGCCATAGCACGGCGGTCAGGCGTATCCCCTTGGTGATAACCAATAGTACCCGCAGAGTCTACCTCAATATTGAGCCTACGCTGCGCAACCTTAAAGCGGCACACAGCTTCTGCCGTCGGTGAGCGGCAGATATTGCCCAGACACACCATTAATATACGTTGCACTCTCGCCTCTTTCATTTCATTCAATCCTTCAACAGTCAAAGCTTATCCATCGTCATGATTAAGTGATTAAATGTGCTTTGTGCCTTAGTTGTCAAATTAAAGTCAAACCAAAGTGAAATAAAGTCTACTAAAACAAGTGCTTGAACTAAGCCTTGTTAACCATACACGCCCCTATTGTTGACTGTCGATCTTATCTATATCGACGCGTACCCGCAGGAAACTGGCAAATCTGGGTAAGCCATTTACGGTAAGACCCAGATATTTATAGGTGATGATTGCGCCCGCTGCGGGAGGATGTTGGCGCTCTGCGAGATTAAAACCTGTGCCTATGTTGAAAATCCGGCCGTCTGGGGTTTGCACTCTTATTGCACCCATTTGCCCTGCAAATTGACCTTTCCCTGGTATATGGCCGATCACTGTCGCTTCAGCATCATAATAGGGTTTTAATTTCATCAAATTAGGATTGCGGCCACTAACATACGTCGCGGAGCTGCGATGCAGCATTAATCCTTCAGCACCTTTAGCAACTAAGCTATCGAGTTTTTGATACAGAGCTTCAAGACTGTCCACTTGGAACTGCGCTATGACTTCAAGATAATGCGATTTATCGCTTAATTCGGTCAACGCAAATTGATAGCGATGCTGAAAGTCGCCACCCGCCTTGGGAACATCGAACACCATAAATCGCACTTTGCGCCAGTCATCATCCTTGGCTGAGGTTTGTCGAACTATGCTCGACATAACCTCAAACTGGCCTCGCCCAAGCCATAATTCACCATCGAGGGGATAATTCGGAAAATTCGCGATAAACCAAGTTGGAGCAGCAATAAGATTACCTTGCCGAGTCAATAGTGCCTGACCATTCCAGTAACCTCGCACCCCGTCGAGTTTTTCGCTAATCAAAAAGTCGTGAATATTAATCTCTTGCTGGGCATCAAACTCGGTTGCCAACTGTATCGAAGGTAGTGAGGTTTGTGCATAGGTCACTGGGACTAAACAACCGAATATTAGCAGACTGAGTAAGAGCAGACGTTGTTTGAAAAACCGAAAGCGGATAAAACGATGAAATGTTAAATCTTGTAACGGGCTGATATGAGTCATTCCCTTGCTCACTCTGGCAATATATCCTTCATCAAGCTTAGAACGCATAGCTCAAGTTGCACTAAAAAACCGTCGAAAGTCACTAAGCGCCTAAGTTAACAACGAATGTTGATGACGATTTTACTCAGTTAATTGTTTATGCGCTTTTCATCTCGGGCTATACTGCGGCCAAATTTATTAACTCAGTCAAATGTTAAAATCCACAACAGTTGGTTTTATCAAACCTGTTTGAGTGAGCAACACCTCAGCGCATTGTCGCTAATGTCTATTGGAAACACTATGAAACCAGCCAACAATCACGGTATTAAACGCATTTTCAGAGCGACGGGATTTTCGATGAAGGGCTTAAAGGCCGCTTGGGTCCACGAAGCCGCTTTTAGACAGGAATTAATGTTGGCCATCGTCATGTTACCCGTGGCTTTGTGGGTTGATATCAGCACGATTGAACGTTTGCTGCTGATTTTTACACTGTTTATCGTGTTGATTGTTGAGCTTTTAAACTCGGCGATTGAAGCTGTGGTCGATCGTGTCGGCAGTGAAATTCACCCACTAAGCGGCCAAGCCAAGGACATTGCCTCGGCTGCCGTGTTTATGAGTCTTGCGCTGTGTGGATTAACTTGGCTGGTCGTATTGGCGCCACTGGTGTTTTAACACCGACGTTTTAGATAGTCGCATGAGCAAACACTGAGCCATCGTCCCTTAAAAAGTCGATGGCTTGTTTGATCTGGGCTAAACGATCATTTTCCGCCCAATAGGCAACATACACATTTCGTGAAATAGCGCTGGCGCCACTGACGTAATGCAATTCGCCGCTGCGCAAAGCATGCTGCACCAAATGCTCGGGTAAGAAAGCACAACCACCATTATTTAAGATGAAATCCAAGGCGATACGCGCAGAGCTCGTGTGCAGTGTCGGCACAGGCAGCGACGCATATTCCTGCGCATGTACAATATTAAACGCCGTCCCCCAATCCACTTTTACATATTGCCCCGGCACCACGGCATTCACCGTTTGACCTTTTAGGCTCGAAACCAACAACAAATTAATTTGCCCCAGCTGCACTAATTCAAATTGATCAAGCTTTGGCGGATCGAATGAAATCGCGATATCGAGGGTGCGGTCCATTAATTGGCGCGTCATCGCATTGGCAGGCAGCACTTCGGTGCGCAGCGCAACGCCGGGCAGCCCCACGTGCAATCCCTGTAAATAACCTTGCAAATAGGCATCCCAAATATTCGGCCCTGCACCAATGGCAAGCTGAGTCGACTGTAACTGACTGAGGGAAACATCTTGTTTAGCCCGCTCCCACGCCGTTAATACCGCCTCGGCATGGCCAAGCATGCGCTCGCCTGCGGGTGTGGGCTGAATGTTATTACGCTGACGCTCAAACAGCGCGACGCCTAAAATGCTCTCAAGCTGCTTGACTCGAAAACTCACAGCACTGCGCGTGAGATACAGATTCTCGGCCGCTTTACCGAAATGGCGAGTACGGGAGACTTCAAGAAAGGTTTTCAGTAAATCGGTATCCATAAAAATTCTTGACCAACATAGGCAAATTTTTTTGATTTATAAATCAATAATACTAGCCAATACTCCAGTTGCAAATCTTTGTATATCAAAAACTAGAGGGTATCTGCCATGTCTGAACAGTCTTTTTCAAACGCTAACAAGGGTTCTGAGACGTTTAACGGCTCAGCTGCTGCCAGTTTTGTCTCGCAAAAACGTTTCTACGACGACGCGAATTTCCCCAAAGGCTTCAAACGAAGCGGCGATTTTACTAATAAGGAAGCTGAACTGCTTGAATTGCATGGTCATGCAATGAAGAATTTAGCCGAAGGTAAAACCTTGCCCTGCACCTCCGATGAAGCTCAATTTGTGGAAGTCGCCAAAGGAAATATCGCGCCCAGTAGCTTGTTAGAGCAGATCTGGGTAAAGTATCGCAGGCTCGCCATGGGGAAACCCTTTTATGCCGTGGTTGGTACAGTGCATTTGCCTGCAACCAAGCCCGAAATAGAAGTTGAGGCCGAGGCTGTATTTGATATTGAAGATGATGTTCAGGATGAACCTGAACCCGAGGATAAAGAATGAAGATTAAGGTTTGCTACTAAATGCGTGGTTGGATTTTATATAAAGAAACCGCGACTCAGCTAAAACCTGAATGGTATGAAATTGAGCGTCTACTGGCGGCAGCAAAAGCCGACAACATACAGTTGGAAGTTTACGCACCTGATGAATTTGATCTGACTGTCACCAGAGAAGATAACAAGAGTATTTTATTGAATGGGCAAGCCGTCGAGCTGCCCGATTTTATTATTCCGCGAATGGGATCAGGCACAACTTACTTTGCCTTAGCCATTATTCGCCACTTAGAAAGATTAGGCGTGTATTGCCTCAATCCTTCTAAAGCCATTGAAATCGTTAAAGACAAATTATTCTCCCAGCAATTGTTGGCAGAGAAAAATTTGCCTACGCCTAAAACCATGTTGGTTAAATTCCCCGTTGATATCGCCCTTGTAGAGCGCCATCTCGGCTTTCCTGTGGTGATTAAAACGCTTTCTGGCTCACAGGGCAGCGGTGTGTTTTTATCCCATAAGGCACGTGAATTTGACGATCTAATGCAGTTGATTGAAGCGACCAACAAAAACGCTAACATTATTCTGCAAGAGTTTATCGCTAACAGTCATGGGCGCGATCTTCGGGTATTTACCATCGGTGGTCGTGTTGCGGGTTGCTACGAAAGGCGTGGTCAAGAAGACAGCTTTAAAGCCAATGTCAGTGCCGGCGGCTCAGCGCGTCCATTTCAGATCACTCCTGAAATTGAATGGCTTGCAACGCAAACAGCCAATATTCTCGATCTCGATGTTGCGGGTATCGATTTATTGTTTGATAACGGCCATTACAAAATTTGCGAAGCAAACTCATCCCCAGGATTTGAAGGCCTAGAATCCTGTTTGAATGTGGATATTGCCGCGCAAATTTTACACTTTATTCGCATCCGTTTAGGCATGTTTAATAAAGATGAGCCAAGTAGCCCCAAAGTGGTCATTACTGACAATGTAGAAACGTCTGTGACGCCCGTTATCGAGCCTAAATAGCGGACCAGCGATATAATATCAATATCTAGCGGTATCACGCCGCTAGCTATTCTTAAATTGATTACTATCCCCCATTTATCATGTTTCACATCCATTGGCATCTCGCGCCACAAGCAAAGCTGCAATACTGAAGTTATTTCTAGGTAGCACTAGTCCCTCCCTTACCGTTTGCGTTAGCCTTCAATCCACAATTGATGTGATGTTTCGCTCAAATTTCATTCAATGCCGCTAAAATAAGTCCTACTTTTGTTTTAAATCACAAATTTTCGCATTTTTTAAAACATTTTATTCACATAGCGAAATTTGCTGTTAAACTCCAAATGTCGATTTTTTATGGCACTAAAGTCTGACCTTATCGCTAAACATAATAAGAATAATGCTGGAGTTACTCCTTAACATGTCGATTCGCCTGTTACCCCTCATCATAGCGTCACTCGTCAGCACTCAAGTGCAAGCCGATGACTTTACTATTCAATTAGGCGGCTTCTACTCGCAATCAGACACCAATATGGAAGTCACTAACCCAGTTTCGGGTAATAACTTCACCTTAGATTATGAATCTGATCTCAAACTCGCTGAAAACGAATTCCTGCCTTTTATCGAGTTAAATTATCACTTCAACGAGCGGCACAATATCTACCTCGACTGGAAACAACTCCACCGCAGCGCCGATACCCAAGCCCTAGCCAAACCCTTCCAGCTCGAAATCAACGACACCATTTACGATATCAAAGCGGGCGGTAAGCTCAGTTCAACCTTAAACATCGACGTACTGCGTTTAGGCTATGGTTATGATGTCTTTCAAGGCAGTAACTATGATGTGGGTCTGTCACTTGGTTTACACACTATGTTTATCAAGACAGGTTTTGAAGGTATGATTGGGGTTTGCGCTTCGTCAGAATTACTCAATAACGTCTGTGGTAGCCAAGCGATCCCGCGCATTGTTGATGAAAATGTCACTGCGCCACTGCCGGACTTTGGCATTTATGGTCAGTATGAATTTGTTCCCGGTTGGCAAGTCACCAGCCATGCACAGTATTTCTACATCACACTCAATGATGTAAAAGGCGAGCTCGTTGATATTAAAGTCGGTGTTGATGCACAAATCACTCAAAACTGGCGTATGAGTGTGGCCTATAACTACTATAAAGTTGATGTGGATATCGCCCAAAACTCGCCGAATAAAGACACTCAAATCGCCGATTACAATATCTATTACAGCTTTATCGGCCCTATGCTTTCCATCAGTTATTCTTTTTAATTCAAACACATTCTATTAAGACTCTTATTGTCTTAAATCGCTGCGCCTCGCTAAAACTATCGCTCAATCCCCAGCTAAAATCAGTGTCCAAAAATAAGGGCACCTACTGGCGCCCTCATGATTCAACTCATTAACACTATTTACGCCCATCTTGCTCGCGCTTGGCTTTAAAGTCAGATGACTCAAGCCAATGGGGCCAATCGGTACTATTGGCTAAGGTGGTAATCATACTGGCGATGAGATCTAGATCTTGGCTTACACCACCTAAATTCCAGCTTGGATCATAATCATCGGCAGGCTTGTGATATTTATGGGCGATATAATCAGGATCGGTATCCCCAAGGCTCATAAATAGCAATCCAGGTACACCTTGTTGTGCCAGCGCAAAGTGGTCCGATCTAAACATCAACCCATTCTGCGGTCTTGGATCGGCTTTAACTGAACGCTCTTGGGCCTTCGCGGCTTTATCTAAGTATTGCTCCAACTCAGATACGCCTTCACCATAACGCAAAATGTAATCCACGCCCTTATTCACATTCATGCCATCGATATTTAAAAAGGCGACGATGTTTTTCGTTGGCACACTCGGATGCTGAGCAAAATGCTGTGCACCGATCAGACCCGTTTCTTCCGCCGTAAAGGCACTGAAGAGCACCGAGCGATCCAGTGGCGCCGTCTTGGCTTGCTGTTTGAAGTAACGCGCCAAGGCTAAAACCCCCGCCACACCGCTGGCATTATCGACCGCTCCGTTTAAAATCTCTGACTTACCGTCTTCAATCACAGTACCGAGATGATCCCAATGGGCATGCATCATCACCACTTCGTCGGGGCGCATTTTGCCAGGCAGTAAAGCCGCAACGTTATGGGACTCAGCGCGTTCAATTTTATTGTTTAACGTGAGCTGGGCGCTCAACTTAAGTGGGATCGCCTTAAAGTTTGGCTTGGCAGCTTGCTGCTTTAAGGTATCAAAATCCAATCCTGCTTTAGTAAAGATTTTTTGCGCGGTTTCGTGCTGTACCCAACCCATGACGCCAACTTGGCCTTGGTTATTATTGGCATCGACCAGAGTGAACTTAGTGCCCGTGTTGGAGTTTTGCACCACACCCCAGCCATAGGCGGCAGGCGCAGTTTCGTGAACAATAAACACAGCCTCGGCGCCTTGACGCGCGGCTTCCTCATACTTATAAGTCCAGCGACCGTAATAGGTCATGGCATTGCCTTTAAATACCGCAGGGTCCTGAGTCGCAAAGCCAGGATCATTCACAAGCACGATAACGGTTTTGCCTTTTACATCTAACCCTTGGTAATCATTCCAGCCATATTCGGGCGCGTTGATCCCGTAGCCGACAAACACCACATCGCTTTTATTCAGGCTCACGGTTTCAGCGATTCTTTGGGTTCTCGCGGTAAATTCACTGCCATTGGCAAATTTAAGTCCGCCAATATCAAGCTGCATGTTTTGATCTGCGCTAATTTGCGCCAAGGGTACGGCCTGCAGATAACTGTCGCCAAATCCGGGTTTGAGACCCATATCTTTAAATGCTTTCACTAAATAGTCTAAAGTTAAGTTCTCACCTTCTGATAAAGGCGCACGTCCACCGAAGGCATCACTGGCTAAGGTTTTAATATCGGTTCGGTATTGCGCGAGATCGAGGCTTTGCACAAATGCGGTTTCAGCAAAGACGGGTAATGAGATAGTGGCCATCAGACTTGTGGCTAAGATGATATTTTTCACAACTTTCTCCCAAGTTATTATCATTATTTGATTTTAAGGATAGACTTTACCATATCATCTTTAGTTTATGATGGAAGTCTTAGCGCAAACGGAGTTGCTGCTGCCCAAGCACAAACGGTGTTCATGCCTTCATCGAGCCGACGATGCTTGCGGTTAGCTTTGAACAGATAACAACAGAATAAAATAGCGAAAATCTTAAAATATCCGTTTATTTTCATTAAGTAAGGTAACAATATGTCGCTAGAGTTATTACAAGCTGCTGCACTGAATCTCAAAAAAGCAGTGCCTCTGATGCTCAAACATAAAATTCCGACCACCCCGGTTAACTATGCGCTTTGGTACACTTATGTTGGTGAACAGAATCCCGAGTTAAATCAACGACTCGATACCGTTATCGCCCAGTACAACACCTGTCCTCCTGTGAGTAGCGAACTCTTATATCGCCAGTATGTTGCCGATCCCGTTGAACTCGATGTCCGCGAAATGCGCCAGAATCTGGATGCTATGGTGACTGAGCTGTCCCAATCGCTCAAAGATACCAATCTAGATGCCAATGAATTCCAGTCGCGCATCGAGAGTAATTTTGAAAAGCTCAACCGCATCGAAGATGAGGGTTTTAGTGTTGAGCAAGTGCTCGATCTGGTGCGCAGTTTAGTGAAAGAGTCGGACAATATTCGCTCGAGCACTGAGTTCTTTACCGGACAATTGCAGAAAGCGCAAACCGAAATCGATGCGCTAAAGAAAAAGCTCGAACAGACAGAAAAAGATGTGCTCTACGATGCGCTGACTGGCTGCTTTAATCGCCGCGCCTTCGACAGCGATTTTGCTGGCATGTTAGCCCAAGCGCCCTTAGGCACCTGCTTGATCTTGGCCGATATCGACCATTTTAAAGTGTTTAACGACACCTACGGCCACCAGCTTGGCGACCAAGTGTTACGCGCCGTGGCGAAACGGCTACAGGAATCCTGCCGCGATGGCGCGAAACTGTATCGTTTTGGCGGTGAAGAATTTGTGATTATTGTGCCTAAAAGTCAGTTACGCATCGCAAGGCAACTGGCCGAAGCCATGCGCCGTGGACTCGAAAAGCTCAGTTTGAAAGACAGACGTAAAGACGAGCGCATCAATAATATCAGTGCCTCATTTGGGGTTGCCCAATGGCAAGAAAAACAAACGGGCATGCAATTAATTGAAGCGGCAGATAAATTACTTTATGACGCTAAACGTTTAGGTCGAAATCGTGTGTTACCGATCAGCAACTGATTGTGATGGCTTGATTATGCTAACTGGAACGTAATGAATTAGCCTGACGCCGATGATTCGGCTTCAGGCTGGGATGATTAAAAGACGCTCATTTGGCGGTTACTGATAAGCACTATTTGGTCAGCATGATTTAATCAACATTATTAATGTTGACATTGTTAGCTCAAAGCAGCCTTAACGCTTTGGTTGAAGATTGCGCTAAGGCTTAAATTAACGTGCGACCTAATGGGTGAAACTGCGCGTACTAGAAGCGACCTTCCCTTGCATCCCATTCCCAGTTGAAGCTGAAACATCGGCACTAGCCGTATCCATTGATTCATCCTCAACCGGTATCGCCTGCACCACAAAGCGCAGTTCGGCGCCGCCTTGAAGCGCATCGAAGGGATAACAAGTGATTAAGGTTAAGCGATTATCATCGGATGGCGCCATAAACTGCGTTTCAGTTTCATGCACCACCTGAGTCGCAACTACTTCATAAATAATGTGATTTCCCTTAAGCGTCTGCAACGATAATCGACGCCCTACCGCCATGCCATTGAGGATCGCAAAATGCGTGTCCCTGTGACCGGCAATCACAGTATTGCCCTTTTGCCCCGCTGGCGCACTGGACAATACTAAACTTGGGCCAAAGGCCAAATTTCGCCCTGAAGCCCCCGCCAACACATATAAACTGTCATTAAGCTCGGCTTCAATATCGCTATTAGCCGCCGCTTGTTCACGATAAATGGACAGCTTTGCGACGGGGTAAGTATCCGCCCATGACCAAGGCTTATGGGATTGTCCATCAGCTAAGGTTTTAGTCCACGCCTGTTCAATCAAATACTGGGCAAAGTGTGCTTTAGCTTGCATATAGAGTCCCTTTCCTAACAATGTTGCGCCAATTAAAAATAATCCCACCACTAAAAATCGCTGTGTTCTGCCTTTGCTCATCGGGCTTTACTCGTCGTTCATGATTCATGGTTCATGGTTCATCGATGACAGGCAAGCGCCGCCATGGCTGCCTTCTCTTCGCGTTTTTGTCGCAGAATCGATCCCATAAGTACCAAGGCCAGCAGTAAGGTCAACTCACCCAATAACATATCCAAACGGCTCGAGGTTGCAGTTTGTGGCAAGGCACCAAAAGGCTGCCAACCTAAGGGCAAGTGCTGACGCACCAAAGCATCGCGGCTCATTGCGGTTGAATCTATGGGGGTTAAGTCCACCGCCACTAAACTGGTATAAGCGCTGACTAAGTGATAATTCATCGACAAGGCCGTGACTTGCTGCTTTACCTTGTCATCATTTGCGCCATTTTTACTCAGCTCCAATGCACCAATCTGTTTACGCGCCCACAGTAAATCTAAACCCGCACCTTGATTGGTGATAAGTCCCGCTGAGTTGTCCTGAAGCGATAACGACTGTTGCCAGTTTTTATGCCCTTGGCGACCTGAGATCACTAATTCCTGCGGCTCACGGGCGCTGCGTTTTAGACTCACAAGCACAGGCTCGCCGCGGTACAAATCTGCAATCGGTGACGGCCAGTAATCGGGCACACTGCCATCGTCATAACGTACTTGAATATCGGTTAATACGGGATATTGAATTTTGCTCAGCAAGGCGCTGATCTTCTCGTCGACTTCATCCACTTTGCCAATATAAGTAAAAGTGCCACGACCCAGTTCAGCCGCCCTTTGCATAAAGTGAGAATTAGGCGCTGAGCCTATACCGACAGTAAACAAGCGGCTCTCACCGATTTGGTAGCGGATCAAATCGAACAAGGCTTGTTCATTGCCCACAGAGCCGTCGGTCATAAAGATCACTTGGCGCAAAGGCTGCACGGCATCGGGCGAGACACTACCCAAGGATTTGGGCAAGGCAGCATCCAGTGCCAGCGCCATTTCAGTGCCACCATCGGCTTGTAAACGGCTCACAAATTGACGGGCGCGGGCCAAATTCGACGAGGTCGCCGGTAATGATGTCGCTGAAAACTGAGACAGACTGGAATTAAATTCTATAATGTTAAAACTGTCCTCGGGCTTGAGTCCTTTTAATGCGTAAAGCAGTGCATTTTTGGCTTGAACGATAGAATCCCCCGCCATAGAGCCCGAAGTATCAATCACCAAAATTAATTCACGGGGCAAACTCGGTTGGGTGCTCTTTTCGACCTTAGGAGGCAACACCATGACTAGGCTGTAATTATCTTCATTCATGCCGTTAGCTTTGCTGGTTTCAAGCGTGTCCTGAGACAAATTATCGCCATCGGGTTTATGGGTCTTACCCTGTTGATTAAACACCCAAGCCATTGGACTCGTACCCTGCTGTACGCGCCATTGCAGTACAAAGTCACGATTGGCAGGCACGCGTTGTGCCAGTGACACATCAACGGCGCCGCTATTGGTTTGCTTGAGTTTGATGTCATGGTAAGGGCTCTCAATTGACGCCTTATCAACCCCCTTTGCCAGCAAAACTTGAATGTCCGCTTTGAGCACAGGATCGCGTCCACTGGCGCCGTCCCGCACAGGCGCCACAATCAGGTCGGCATCAAACACCTGCGAGCTGGTCACTCGGCTCGATTGGCTGCTCTGTGCTATAGGATTATTTGAATCGCTAGCACTGGCGTCAGAGGTTAAGCCCGGGATATACCGAGGCGCGACCACCAGCGGAAAACGTAGGCTAAACAAGCCATCTTCATATTTGATACTCTCCTGATAGCTGATTTCGACAATCAACTCTTCCTGCGGTGCTAGGTTGGCCACTTCGGTCGTGAACATATTTGGCCGCTCTTGGCTCACTAAGCTGGCGCGTTTACCCTCCGCTTTGGCTTGCTCAAAAATCTGCTTAGCCTCGGCCTTAGGATGAATTTGCCCTTCGATAACCCTTTGGCCAATGTGTAATCGCAGCGAATCCACCGCGGCCTCATTGGGCAGCGGGAACAGATATTGCCCATTCAACACAAACTCAGTGTTATTGCGAAAAACCTGCTTCACGCTCACGCGATTACTTAAGCCAGAGACTTGCATCGACACTTGTGTATCGAGTGGCAAAGATGGCACCCAAGCGCCGCTCGGCTGACGATAAAGTAATAATCCCTGAGTAATGCCATCGTAATTAATGACCTGTGATTCTGCCGTACTTTGAGCAGTATTTTGGCCGACCAGCGCCGAGGCAATATTCTGCGGCTCAGACAATGTGCCCGTGCTATTGGGTGAGGCTAATGCCACAAAGGGCAAGCCCCAACATACGGCAGCACTGATCATTAATATCGCTAAGCTTTCGCTGATTTCTTTTACCCTTTTCCCTGTGATCATCACAAAGGCTTCCTTCTTGCTATTAACTAATATGGACTGACGTTCGCAGTCGTTAAAATGAATGTTCTAAATTGACGGCTTAGAATGGACGACTAACATCGACCGCTATTGTGTCGTGCGCGTTGCCATCAAGGTTGAATGAGGCTGTAAGGTCAAGGTCACACGGCGATCGAACACATCCGATTCCCTGTCCTGCTCCGCTTGCAGTGGCGATAAAGCGCCAAAGGCTTGGGTTGTCATGCGCTCAGCGGCGACGCCCTGCTTAATCAGGTAGCCACGGACTTCCAGTAAACGTTGCTCAGAAAGGGCTTGGTTGTAGCTCACATCACCCCGGCGATCGGCATAGCCTTTTAATTCCAAATTAAGCTCAGGCGACAGATTCATCACCTCGGCCACATCATCTAATTGGGGCAAAAAATGCGATTCGACCTCAGAGGAACCAGTGCGAAACTGCACGTTTAGCCCTAGGGCGAGCTCACTGAGTAATTGACGTTGCGCGGATAGCAATTCATCAAGCTCTTGCTGCGCCTTGGCATATTCGCTCGCGCGTTTTTCGGCGGCTTGTTGCTTTACACTCAACTCGGATAATTGCGACTCTTGCAGGCTGATCTGCCTTTGCTGAACGTGCAGCGTGTCTGTGTCGCTAACCGACTTACCAATCAAGGTGCCAGTGAACGCGCCAATAATGGCCCCCACAGGACCACCGACTAACGCGCCCACTAATGCACCACCACCGAGGCCAATTAAGGCTTCTGGCTGTTCGTCCTCATTTGCGTATTCGCCATCCATCGCCATACCGCTGGCATCGACGTCATTATCTAAGCTGCGCTCCTGTCCTTGAGCTTGGTTTTGCAGTGAAACCCGCGCCGACACACTGGCGACTGGCGCGCTTAATAAACTCAAAACCAACAAATTAATTAGTGTCTTTTTCATCATCTCATTCCTTTTTGATTATTAGCTGAGCTTGCACTCGAACCTGAACAACAAGTTCAAAACCCCATCAGGTCAAAACGGGTGCAAAACTGAATGCGGCTATTAAACACAAGTGGAATGGCATGAGCAGGGATGGAAAATGGCAATGCAACTATCAATTGTGGCAACAAAATGGCAATTGCATTTGTGGCCTTTTATCTCGGGTAAAATCCTGTATAGTCACGAAAACTTACTCCCCCAAGTCAATAGGAATATGGCTCTATGAAGCGTATCGCCATAGTGGAAGATGAAGCGGCCATTCGCGAGAATTACAAGGACGTGCTGCAACAACACGGTTACAGCGTGCAAACCTATGCCGACAGACCATCGGCCATGTTAGCCTTTAATACTCGGTTACCGGATTTAGCCATTATCGACATCGGCTTAGGTAATGAAATTGACGGTGGCTTTATGCTGTGTCAGTCACTGCGTGCTATGTCGAGCACGCTGCCGATCATCTTTTTGACCGCCCGTGACAGTGACTTTGATACTGTTTGTGGCCTGCGTTTAGGCGCCGATGATTACTTGAGTAAAGAAGTGAGTTTTCCCCATTTAACTGCGCGCTTAGCGGCCTTATTTCGCCGCTCCGAGCTTGCGGCCAGCCAAACGGCGCAGGAAAATCTGCTTGAGCGAGGTCCGCTGACGATTGATGCCAATCGCATGCAAGTCTATTGGAACCAATTACCCATTGAGCTTACCGTCACCGAATTTTGGATGGTGCACGCGTTAGCCAAACACCCGGGCCATGTGCGCAGCCGCCATGAGTTGATGCAAGAGGCGAAGATTTTTGTCGATGACAGCACCATCACTTCCCATGTGAAACGCATTCGCAAGAAGTTCATCGCCACCGCACCTGAGTTTGACTGTATCGATACGGTTTATGGCATGGGTTATCGCTGGGACAGCTTAGCCTGAACTCTCGCGATACCTTGATGCACGTAACCTTGAGCCAATACACTTTTGATCCCATTGATGCTGATCCCTAACTTATGACACGTTTCCCCTTTGGTCTACGCACTAAAGTCATCGGCCTTAGCCTGTTTTTGCTCTGCCTACCTTGGCTGGGGTATCAATATGTGTGGGAGATGGAAAAGTATCTTCGCCACGGTCAAGAACGCACCTTAGAAGGCACCACTCAGGCATTGGCCACCGCGCTGCACGAACGGCCGAAATTGTTCGATGGACAAGCGAGCTTTTTAAAGCAAGTGGAAAAGAGTCGCGATCTGTACGCCTATCAACTCAATGGGGCGATTCTGCTCGACGGTAAACTTAACGAATGGGAAGAATATCAGCACAGATTTATCCAGTACGGTGAGGCGCATCAGATCATGCGCGCCGATCCCAACGCGCCGCTGACCTTAAGCTTTACCCACATGGTCGGCCAGTATGATGGTTATCTGTATGCCTTCTTTCAAGTGACCGACCCAACTGTGGTGCTGCGTGGCAAAAATGCCTTAAGTGTCGATAGAAACGATCATCTTTCAATTGCGACACTCGCGCCCGACAATAAATTCAAGCGCTATATCGTTGCCACCACGCAACCCGGTTGGATCAGCGCCTTCGAGTTACCTGCCAATCCTAAGCAAACCGTGCCCGTCAAACCTGAAGTACGTATTCAAGGACAATGGGCGACCACAGATGTGGGCTACAATGTCGAGCTGCGTATTCCATTAGACATGGTCGGCAGCAAACTCGGTTTTGCCATTTCCGATGTTAACGACAGCAAGAACCGCGATGTGGCTGCCGTTGTCGGCACATCGGCCTTAGATACGGTCGATAATCTCGGCACTGTGTTGGTGCCATCGCCAGAAATTGAAAACATTATCAAAGGCATGAGCCACTATAGCTCACGCATTTGGGTAGTCGATAAGCACGGCCGCGTACTGGCAAAATCGGGCGATATTCGAGCCAATGACAGCGTGTGGACCCGCACCTTAGAAGATGAAAAGAGCACCACGCTGTGGGAAACCTTCAAGCGCGATTACTTGCATCCGCTGTACTATAAAATTCTCACTAAGCCGCCCAAAGACTTTATCGACTCCTTGCAAGACTCCACTGAGCTTGATGGCAGTCATATCCAAAAAGCCCTTGCGGGTCAGCAAAGCTCAACTTGGCGCTTAACCCCAGACAATAAAGCTGTGGTGCTCGCTGCCGCCAGCCCTATTTGGATTGATAACAATGTCATGGGCGCCGTTGTCGCCGAAGAAACCACCCACGGAATTCGTACCCTGCGTAACCGCGCGCTGGAAAAACTCTTTAACGTAATTTTGACCATAATGAGCATGGGCACTTTGGCGCTGTTCTTCTTCGCTTCGAGCATTTCTAACCGTATCCGTAAACTGCGCGATGAAGCTGAAAATGCCATTGATAGCCAAGGCCGCGTTCGTAATCACCTCAAACCGTCTAAAGCACGGGATGAAATTGGCGATCTGTCCCGCAGTTTCTCCAGCATTGTCGGACGGCTTGGTCAATACACCCATTATCTGGAAAACATGTCGTCGCGCCTGTCCCATGAGCTGCGCACGCCCGTGGCGGTTGTGCGATCATCCCTTGAGCATTTAAACCTACAAACCTTAGATAAAGACACGCAAAAATATGTCGACCGCGCCCAAGAAGGTGTCAGCCGCTTAAGCATGATTTTAAATAACATGAGCGAAGCAACGCGCTTAGAGCAGAGTTTAACGCAGGCCGATATCACTAAGTTTCCACTCTCACAAGTGGTTAGCGGTTGTATGCAAGGTTATCAAATGACCTATCCAGAACAAGGCTTTAGCGTAAAAGTTCCCGAGCAGCCACTGATGATGCAAGGTGTACCGGAATATATCGCCCAATTGATGGACAAACTTATCGCTAACGCGATTGAATTTTGCGATAAAGGCAGCGCCATCGAAGTCACGCTCACCCAAGTCGGTAAGCAAGCAACTTTGCTTATCAGTAACTTAGGACCAGAACTGCCCGTTGATATGTCGGAGCAGATTTTCGACTCCATGGTGTCGGTGCGGATAAATCAAGCCCAAGACAAACCTCATCTCGGTTTAGGTCTGTATATCGCACGATTGGTCGCCGAGTTCCACCAAGGACAAATCCTCGCCCGCAATCGCAGCGAGCATAATGGCGTCGATATCCTAGTAACCTTGCCTTTGAGCCCTGCTTCATAATCTAAAGACCGAAGGGACAGGAGCCAATAACATGAGTCAAACTCATCATCGCGCCTCCTGTCATTTCTGCGTGCAGATGCTAAGATGACCGCCATAACAATAGATTAGATATCTCCAATGGTTCTTCTCCAACATTGTTCAACCTATTCGTTCAACCTAAATGCCAAGGTAATGATCCAATGACAGATAAACATCATCAAGCCACCCAAATCGTCAGCTTAGGTCGAGACAAAAAATGGACCAAAGGCGTGATCAA
Organism: Shewanella sp. SP2S2-6; assembly: GCF_031931965.1. NCBI lineage: Bacteria > Pseudomonadati > Pseudomonadota > Gammaproteobacteria > Alteromonadales > Shewanellaceae > Shewanella > Shewanella sp. SP2S2-6. Next base: position 105,177 of record NZ_JAUOEQ010000012.1, read on the forward strand.
TCCGCCCGTTTTTCGTGCTTCGACTATCGTCTTCGAAACGATGGATGAACTGCGCCACGCCGCGAAAAATAAAACCAACGGCGAGATGTTTTATGGCCGCCGTGGCACCCCAACTCATTTTTCGTTTCAAGCGGCGATTGCTGAATTAGAAGGCGGCGTCGGTACAGCGCTGTATCCCTCTGGCGCGGCGGCGATCAGTGCGGCGTTATTGTCATTTTTAAAAGCCGGCGATCACCTGTTGATGGTCGATAGCGTGTATGAGCCAACGCGGGATCTGTGCACCCATATTCTCGGCGGTTTTGGTATCGAAACCACTTATTACAATCCGCTGATTGGCGCGGGCATTGGCGACCTTATTCGCCCCAATACTAAAGTGTTGTTTTTAGAGTCTCCAGGCTCCATCACAATGGAAGTGCAAGATGTGCCGACCTTGTGCCGCATCGCCCACGAACATGGGCTGATTACTATGCTGGATAACACTTGGGCATCCCCAATCAATAGCAAGCCCTTTGAAATGGGTGTGGATATTTCGATTCAAGCGGCGACCAAATACATTGTCGGTCACTCAGATGTGATGATAGGCACAGCTACCGCCAACGAAAAATACTGGCCACAATTGCGCGAACACAGCTATTTGATGGGACAAACCACCTCCCCTGATGATGTGTACCTTGCCGCCCGTGGCCTGCGCACCTTAGGCGTGCGTATGGCGCAGCATGAAAAAAATGCCCTGCAAGTTGCCAACTGGTTGAAAACCCGACCAGAAGTCGATCATCTGCGTCATCCGGCGTTTGATACCTGCCCCGGCCACGAGTTCTTTAAACGCGACTTTAGCGCCTCCAACGGCTTGTTTTCCTTTGTATTGAAACAAGGCGATGCCGATGCGGTCACCGCACTGGTTGAGAATATGAGTCACTTTAAGATGGGATTTTCTTGGGGCGGCTACGAGAGTTTGATCCTCGGTATTTTCGGCATTGAAAAAATCCGCTCCGCGACAAAGTGGGATGCGAGCAAACCGTTAATTCGTTTGCATATTGGTTTAGAAGATCCCGCGGATTTAATTGCCGATCTCAGCGCAGGGTTTGACCGCTTTAATGCAGTACTGGCGGCCAAAGCTAAGTAGCGATAAAGATCGTGATAGAAATTCAGCGAGGTCGTTAGAGGGCTAATATTTATTGCGTTATGTCATTAACGGCTAAATGCTCGCAGCCTATAAAAACAAAAAGGGGCGGAATAAACATTCCGCCCCTTTCTCTTATCAACACTGACTGCATATTTAACTGACTGCAAATTCAACTTATTTCAAATATCGATGCTTACGGCAAAAGCACAGCAAAGTTATAAACTCTTTGGCGATTAATTCGCTTTTGCTCCAGCACTCAACGCAGGGTCAACCCAAGCAGCAGAGCCATATAGCGGCACTGTCGACAAGGCATGTTTATGGCTGCCGTTGGTCTCTTTCGTCGAATAGGACAAATACAGCAGAGTCTGGTTCTGCGCATCATAAATCCGGCGCACTTTTAATGACTTAAACAAAATACTCAGGGATTCGGTGAAAATCACTTCACCGTGTTTACCCATGTCGATATTAGCCAAATCGGCCGCGTTAATTGGCCCCGTTTGACGGCAACTTATGCCCATATCTGATGGATCGGCAAAATCTAAATTGGCTTCGATACGACTAATATGGCAAGTCACCCCAGGAATTTTAGGATCGTGCTTAGCATCGATGATCACATCTTTAGTGGTAAAAAGCCCTAAGCTCACCTTACCTACATCGTCACCACAACCCGCGAGCAAAAAGCCCACAGTGGCGGCAAACGCACACTTCAACAGAGTTTTCATTCCTACATCCTTTTACATTAGTGCTTATATAAGTGCTTATATGTTAGTGATTTTATGTTAATGCTTATATGTTAGTGCTTAGCAAATAGCTTTTGTGCCCAGCGGGTTAGCCCTGCTGTCACAGAGCCAAAGTGATCGCCGACCACGACCGGAATATCGGGATAAATACCGGCGATTTTTGCGTAGATCGCAGGGCTTCGCGCCGTACCACCTGTGACGTAAATCACATCGGGTTTGCATTCTGCAGCATTGTCGGTAGATACATTCTCGTTATTCACAGAGTCTTGAGCTAAACCATCAGCCGCTAAGGTTTTTGCCGCTTGCGAGAGCGCTTGGTGCATCAGGGCTTCTACTTTTGTCAGTGAAGGCTCGATAGCATTCTCAAACAAATTGCGGCTCACACCCGCGTGCAGCGCCGCTTCGATAAAATCGAGATTGATATCTGTATTCTCGGCATCCGACAGGGCAATTTTGGCGCGTTCGGCTTGGCGGACCAACTGATAGCTTAGCTGCTGTTGTTGCACTTTTAACAGTCGGTTGAGCAACTGTGGCTGCTCGGCTTCTTTCACCAATTCATCAATCAGTTTACGGCTGCTTAAGGTACTGAATTCTCGCTGGGCGCTAATATCATTTACCGCTACCGCATTCCAAAAAGCTTTACTGGGCATAGGTTTGCCATTGGTCATTAAAGAGCCTAAACCAAAGTGCGGCATAAAGGCATTCATTGCAAGGGCGATATCAAGATCATTACCACCGATTCGCTGACCACTATGGCCGAGGAAATCTTCACTGCGATCCGCTTTTTGTTTATGGGCGGGTCCCATTTTTACCACTGAGCAGTCCGTTGTACCGCCGCCCACGTCGACAACCAGCACGGTTTTGTTGTCGGTCAAGCTCGCTTCATAATCCATCCCCGCCGCTAACGGCTCGAACAGAAAATCAACGTCGACGAAACCCGCGCGTTTTGCCGCTAAGGTCAAAATGGATTCAGCCTGACGGTTACTCTCTTCACCGCCTATGCCTTGAAAGTTCACCGGACGACCAATAATCGCATGGGTAATCGTTGCCGCAGCGCCTTGTTTAGCAAGGTCCTTTTCAACTAACACAGATTCGGCGCGCACTTTAATGTGCTGCATCATCAGGGTAACTATGTCTTCAAACAGGGCCACTTGCTCGGGTCTGAGACCCGTTGCACCTAAAAATGATTTTGGCGAACGGACATAGAATCCTTCCTCCGGCATCTCTAAATACACGCTTACCGCCTGCTCACCGACAAACACGGCCTGAACATCAGCGTCGAGATCTAACTCATGGCGCACCATGCGGGCGCGGCTCAATTGTGCGGCGCGCTTTTTGGCGTAATCGGCTTTTAATTCAATAGGAAGACCACGATAAACCGCCTCGGCGATCAGTTCCCTGTCCATCGCATATAAGGTCGAAGGTAAATAAGCTGATTGCTCTGATAACGCCAATAACTGCACATCATCACCCTGCATGATCCCTACGGCGCAGTTAGCACTACCATAATCAAATCCAACAAACATACCTTTTACTCCCGCGATAAAAAAGCCGAGAAAGATAACATAGTTTGCGATAATGCCCAAGGAGTTAACACTGCCGGATTGACTCGCAAACTGGCAGCGAGTATAGCGGGCTCAATGCGTCAATCGCAGTTGCACGAGCAGCATTTCAGTCCAATCCAAGATGATCATCTTAAGGTCATATTTCTGTCACACTCGTCATCAAGCTGACATATTTCCCTCGTATCTTTATCCCAGATAAATCCCAGACTGATTTTGGCATGTACGCAGTATTTATCATTGAAATTCCTTCACTTGTAGGCAGTAAATCTGATTGCACAAAGGCGGATGAATGCTATTGTATATTGCGCCATGACGCTTGCTTAAAGGAGCTGTGCAGTGTCCCCGAATACCGATAAACTTTCGATTGATAAAGAACTCTCTTGGTTGTCTTTTAATGAGCGGGTATTGCAAGAAGCCTGCGATCCCAATGTTCCTTTAGTGGAGCGAGTGCGCTTTTTAGGGATATTTTCCAATAACATGGATGAGTTTTTTAGAGTACGCGTGGCTGCGGTCAGGCGCTCGATTCTGCTGTCATCCCTGCAGGAAGGTCGCAGCAACAGTCGCCATTTAATGGCCAAAATCCAATCGAAAGTGATGGCATTGCAAGAAAGGTTCGACGGGATATACACGGATTTAATGCGCGAGCTGGTACGTCGTAATATTTTGTTAATCAATGAGAAACAATTAAGCGAGTTCCACAGCGACTGGCTGAAAAAACATTTTCGTGATCAATTTAAACGCCATATCGCCCCGCTTATCGTCAATAACAATCGCGATTTGATCAAACAAATCAACGACGACGCCACCTATTTATGCGTGTGTTTGTTCACTAAGGCTCGCCGCCAATACGCCTTAGTCGAAGTGCCAACCAAAAACGTGCCGCGGTTTATCGAACTCCCCGCTGAAAAGAGTAAAGCGAAAAAGTATCTGATTTTATTAGATAACATTATTCGCCACTGCGTGGATGAACTCTTTGGCCCTTTCTTTGAGTACGACGCCATTGAAGTGTATTCGATGAAATTAACCCGCGATGCCGATTTTGATATCACCGACGAGCTAGAGCAAACTCAGCTCGAAAAAATGACTAAGGGATTGAAAAAACGTCTGACCGCCGAGCCGGTGCGCTTAGTGTATGACAAAGAAATGCCCGAACACATGTTGGTGATGCTCAAAGAAAATCTGAACATCAGCTCGACAGAATGTTTGATCCCAGGCGGGCGCTACCACAGCTTTAAAGACTTTATCGCCTTTCCCAATCCGAGCCGCGACTACCTCGAAAACGAAAAACTGCCGGCGCTCAATAGCGCAGGTTTTGGCCGCAGTGCCAACAGTTTCGATGCGATTCGGATGGGCGATATCATGCTCAACTATCCGTACCATAAGTTTTCCCATTTTACCGAAATGGTGCGCCAAGCGGCCTACGATCCGGCGGTGCGCTTTATTCGAATTAATTTATATCGAGTGGCGAAAAAATCCCATGTGATGCAATCGCTTATCGATGCAGTGAAAAATGGCAAACAAGTCACAGCTGTAATTGAACTGCGGGCCAGATTCGATGAGCAATCCAACATCGAATGGACCCGCATCTTAGCCGAAGCGGGCGTCAAAGTTCACCACGGTATCACCAGTTTAAAAGTGCATTCCAAGTTGTGCTTAATTGGCCGTGAGGAACAAGGGGAAATCAAACTCTATTGTCACGTTGGCTCAGGCAACTTTAACGAAGGCACGGCGCGGGTCTACACCGACTTGTCGCTGTTCACCGCCAATCAAGAGATTGCCCGTGAAGTGGAGCAAGTGTTTGACTTGATTGAGCATCCGTATCGCCGCGATAACTTCCAGCATTTAATCGTGTCGCCCTACGATGCCAGACAAAAACTGAGTCACTTGATTGATAATGAAATCGTCAATGCCCAAAGCCATATGAAGGCGGCGATTACCTTAAAACTAAATAACTTACTCGATGAATCCTTGGTCCAAAAACTCTATGAGGCCTCGGCGGCTGGGGTCAAAATTAAGTTACTCATTCGCGGTATGTGCTCGCTTATTCCGCAAATTCCCGGGATCAGCGACAACATCGAAGTCTACAGTATCGTCGACCGGTTCCTCGAACACTCACGGGTGATGCTGTTCCACGCGGGCGGGGAGAACAAACTTTTTATCTGCTCCGCCGATTGGATGAGCCGCAACATAGATAACCGCGTCGAAGTGAGTGTGCCGATTTATGATCTGCGCCTAAAACAAATGATAATGGATATTTTATCCTTACAATTCAATGACAACACTAAAGCACGGGTCATAAACAAAGAACAAAGTAACCCCTATCGAAACCGGGGTAACAAACGAAAAGTGCGTTCTCAAATTGCCATTTATCAATATCTGATTAATTATGAGAAGCGCCAACTGCAAGAATTTAATGCCTTACGTATGTCCGCCCATGAGGGTGATGCTGAGCGAGAGAGCAACGCTGAGCCCGACATAACGCCCGAGTTACAGGCCAAAGCCAGCTAACGCTGGCTTTATATCGCTTTGATTGCCTAAGGATAATCCGATTGGTAGCCACACATTCGCACACACAGCAACACACATTACTAAAGTCGCAGGCACCACAAACCAATGCGCCCGCAAATGCTAAATCGCGCCACTTTGTTGCCATCGATATGGGATCGAACAGTTTTCATCTGGTCATCGCCCGTGAGCAAGATGGCAGCTTGCAGATTTTACACAAAGAAAAACAACAGGTTCAGCTCGCCACTGGGCTCAATGCGCAGAATATTCTCGACAATGACGCCATAGAACGTGGCCTCAATTGTCTGCGGGATTTTAACCAAAGATTTTCCAATCTAGACCAAGCGCAAGTGCGATTAGTGGCCACCCACACCCTCAGAATCGCCAAAAACCGCGATCAATTTATTGAGGCCGCGCTCGCCATCATGCCCTATCCGGTGGAAGTGATTTCGGGCCATGAAGAAGCCCGTTTGATTTACAACGGCATTGCCCAAAGCCAAGTGCTTGGAAAATCCAATTTAGTCATCGACATTGGTGGTGGCTCGACCGAAGTCGTGATCGGTAAAAAGAATACCCCAACCCAGTTATCTAGCCTGCGCTGCGGTTGCGTGAGTTTTAACGAGCGTTTCTTTATCAATGGACTCATCACCCCAGCCTCATTTCGTGATGCCCAAAGCGCAGCCGATAAGCAGTTCGCTTCACTCTCCAAGGAATATTTCGCGGGCGGCTGGGAGCTGACGTTAGGCAGCTCAGGCACAGTCAAAGCCATCTGCGAAGCGATTCAAGAAGAACACGGTGATGAAACCATCACGCTGCCACGACTCAAACAGCTCAAAATCAAGTTGATCAAATGTGGTCATATTAGCCAAATTCAATTTGCCAATGTCGATGATAAACGCATTCCTTTAGTGCCCGCCGGACTTGCTATTTTAATCAGTTTTTTTAGGCGCTTACCGATACAAAAGCTCGAGTTTAGCCCAGGCGCACTGCGTGAAGGCGTACTCTATGAACTGGCCAAAATTGGCCAGTATCAGGATATTCGCCACCGCACCGTCGACAGTATTGCCCAGCTTTATCATATCGATATGGCCCACGCCGCTAAGGTACGCGACACCGCCATGGCCTTGTTTGAACAGGTCGCCGATGAATGGCAATTAAGGCCCCATGCACGCTTGCTCGCCTATGGCGCAACCTTACATGAGATTGGGCTACACATTAATTCAAAGTCCCTGCACAAACACGGTGGCTATATCATCAGCAACAGTGACTTACCCGGGTTTAGTGAAGCCTTACAGCTTGATTTAGCGCGGCTTATCACCAATCACAGAAAAAAGCCCAACGAATTAATGCTCGCCGAACTCGATCCCAACCATAAGCTCACGTTGAATCGCCTGCTCTGCCTGCTGAGGCTCGCTGTCTTGCTCAATCTTGGCCGTATCGCCAAGACGCTGACCTTAGATCATATTAAAGTGATCCCCGATGGGCTCATGCTAGTGCTACCGAGCCATAAGCGAAAAATCAGCCTGTTTATGAAGGATTTACAGCGGGAACAGAAGCAAATGCTCACGCTTGGGATGAACCTGCGGTTAGTGTCTAGTTTGACTTAGCTGTTACGGCGTTAACTCTGCCGAACGTGGCTGAGGCGAGTGTGGGTTAGCTCTGTGTGAATGATTTTAGCGAAGGATTCGGTGCTAAAATATTGCCCAGAATCGAGGGCAATTATCTCGCCTAAAAACAAGGTTAAGTTAGCTGTCAATCTGGCTTGGTAACGGGATTTCAACAGCATAGCGGTTGACTTAATCCATGCGCCACAACAGATTAAAGTTTAAAGGATTTTTAACCCTTCACTAAAGCACAAATTCCTGCTCGCGCGTTTGCCGCTGAGTGGGGATTTCTGCTATCATCCACGGCTGACTAATCATAATTCCACGAATTTAAAGATAATCAGAGTCAAACCCTTTTTATCTCGCGATATCAGCCCCATCGCCTGCAGGTACAAGTATGATTAACCACTTTAGTGTGCTCGGTATAAAACCCAGTGCCAAAGAAGACGACATTAAAAAAGCCTATCGACGGCTGTCAAACAAATATCATCCCGACAAGTTGTTAGGCGCCTCGGAAGAGGAAAAGCAGCAAGCCGCCGTACAACTTGAACGCGTTAAAAATGCTTATGATGTGTTGTCAGATCCTAAGCGACGAAATGCGTTTATCAAAGATTTCAATAACGTAATAGTGACCGATCCCGCTAGCGCCATGCGCGAGCTGTGGGATCAATTTTATCCTTGAGCGTTTTCTAGAGTAAGTGCCAAATGGTCAAAAAACTGAATATCTCACGCATTAATGAGCTAAAAAATAATGCCTACGACAATATCGAGTCCTACGACGATCCCGATACACCTAAAGCGCTAGAGCAATTTACTAGCCAAATCAAAAAGGTGTTAGAAGCCGATCCTAAGATGCTTGATACTGTGCCTGAGTACCTGCCTGTCGCGCTTTACGGTCGAATTAAGTTTCCCGCCGAAGCCAAACTCAAGTGGGCACATTGGATAAACACGGCAACTCAACCCGAGTGGGATGAGTTTAAAGTCACGATTGGCTTTAACAATGCCGATTTACCTTTAGTGTTAGCCGTGCGTGGTTACTCGGAAACCTTACTGATTGAAAGCTGCGCGGTACTGTATTTACTTGAAAATCAAGGTAAAGCAACGCCAGCAGCAAAACATCACGACGATGAAGATGATGACAACGATTATGTTGGCACCTCAGATAACGACGACGATGATGAAGGCGAAGAGGAAGATGGCTACTACGATCACTACGATGATGAGGACCGCTAATGAACACTAGTCTCATTGAGATTACCGTCGCCGAAATTAAAGAGTTGGCGGACGTAGAGCCAAAACAAGCGAGCAAACGCTTTGAAATCATTGCGAATACCATGAGCGACGAGCAATTAGTCGAAGTCATCGAACACATGGATATCGTCACGCTGACGCAAATCAACAGTCACCATGATATCTCTTGCCCTTCGATCATGTCTGAACTCATGACCCCAGAACAAATTCGCGACATCGTCTGTCAGCAACCTTTGTACTGGGAAGAAAAAATCAAAAACAATGCCGAAGAACTTATTCAGCATACCTTTGATTTTTTGACCTATTTAATTCGCATCCAAGATAGCGAAGAAAAGCAAACCGCGATTTTAGAATGTATCGCCGAAGATCCAGCGGGCCTCTTCTATCTGTCGATCCCTTTCATCGAAATGATGTTAGGCGAAAAACATGAAGATGAAGACGGCTACACAGATCTCTATGATGACGAAGAAGACACCGAAACCATCGGCTACGACAGCCGCGTCGCCAGTGAAGATGCACACAGCCTCAGCATAGACGACCCACGCAGCCTAATGGCCTTAATCCACGAGCTTGCGCCCGATGTTGAAAAAGCCATTAAGAGTCTGCTGCGTAACGAAAGCTCAGGTTGGGAAATGATCATCAGCAAGTTTGTCAACGAGCTGGTTATTCAAGCCAAAGAGAAAAACCAAGTGACGGATGAATACGCTGAAGTCGATGATATGTTTAGCTTTTTGGATTAAGGAATTATTTGATGCAACTGGTACTGCGTGATGTAGATCAAGGACCCTACCTGAGCAAGGTATTGATCCAAGGCCAAGCAGACGAAATGCTGAGCGGTGAACAGCTGTCACAAATCAAATCCAAAGCCATTTTGATGAGCCTCAAACTGGCCGATAAGTTTTACAACAAGTACAAAATGCACCTGCTTGAACAAGCAGCGCACGATGTCATTGGTGTGGTGAGTCTTGGTTTGATGGAATTGTCAAACCAAAACCCGCAGCAGGCGATACGCCTGTTGATCACCGCCGATGGCGTAGTCAAATGCTTTCAAAAAGGCTGGAGCATGCTCAGCACTGTCAGCAAGCATAAACTCGTCAACGGCAAGTCACTGTACGGCGATGTCGACAAGTTCTTGCTCGAACAAGTGTCCAGCCCACCCGATGCAGAAGAGTGGCTAGGTTATGAAGCCTATCAAGATGCCCTGCTTGAGCATCAGCGCCAACAGTCGATTGCGGCGCTATTGGCACAGTTTTATGCCCAATCGAGCTATGATCCGCTCGACTTTCTCAATCTAGAGAGTGTATTAGCCGAAGCGGTACTGTATCGATTGTTGTTTGATGGCGCCAAAGTCAGACAGGATTTGAAAAAGCGTATCGGCAAAATCACCTTAAAAGAGGAGTGGTTTACCCGTGAGCATATCGAATTGGAAACCCAGAAAGCGTTAGCAGAATTACCCGCAGAACTCGCTGAAACCATCAGTAAAGATCTCGGTAAAAACTTTGTCCCCGCCTTACTGCGTACCCTGCACTTTGCGAAAAGCTATCGCGAACTCTTACTCAGCGACGCTTCACCCGAGCGCTTAGAAAGATTCGAACATAAAGAAGGTCTCGTCGGCCTCCTCGGCTGGCCACTCTACATAGTACTTTGATCGGTACTTTAATCGGTACTGTGTTCAGTAGGTTAACGAGTGCTTGAGTCGCTTAAAATGAGTGCTTTATTGGAAAATAAAGCACTTTTTTATTGTCTGTTATCCCCATGCCCAATTCAACCTTCAGCATCTCATTCTCAGTTTTGAGTGGTTTTAGCGTAGAGCTTGATAACGCTTTGGGAACAGATACGTGTTGGAAAGTAGTGTTTGGGGAGCAGTAATTTCAGTTGTTAGCAGTTTAGCATTTACGGATATCCACTCGCACAGGCTTGCCATGTCATTCACTCGTCGACTCGCAGCCAGTCCATCCTTGGATGCTCGACCGCCCCGTCCATGGGGCGGACGGTCGTCTCACAAATCACCATGGCTCACCTTTCGTGCATTCGCGTAATCTGTAGATTTAAAAGCGTTACGCAGCACGCTTTGGGACAAAAGCAAAGTTCAGCCCACGTTACTTTGTGGGCAATTTTGATTCTCCTTATTTTATTTAAGGATAATCAACCCCACCATGGGGTTGCTTGCAGCCTACAATACGTTTGATTGAAAGAAACCACCCCTTTAGAAATCCATATTTTTTTAAAGCGATAATAGCGTACTCAGAGCATGTGGGCTCAAATAAGCATGATTCTCTTAGCCTAGTTGGCGCTATGACTCTATACATTAGAATCAACTTTATAGAGAGACAAACCAAAATTATTTTTCCTTCCGGAACGTAATCACATAGTAACTACTATTTTCGGCTTTCTTACCCAAAAGCGAATCCATGCAGCCAGGTTGAACTTGAACCCCTATACTATCTACACGCTGAAATTCCCAGTCATCAGACGCATATTTATTTACAACATTTTCAAGATACGCAGCTGCCTCATTCCCTTTGTGAGCCTACATCTGAACAGCTATATTTGGTGGGATTTGTACCATTTTGTACTCGAACATCCGTTTAACTCCTTTGTACAATGCTTACTAAGAAATATAACGCTCCGCTAAATTGCGAGCGTTAGCTAGTCCGGTGTAGACCACGCTTTTAGTGGTTGGAATGAATTTAAGTG
>NZ_JAUOEQ010000013.1:0-116448 GCF_031931965.1 Shewanella sp. SP2S2-6
CGTCGAGCCTATAGGGATATATTTACGGCGAGTCACTGGGGAAACAATGACAATTCATGCTGCACTATTGACGACAAAGTTATCTTGCTTTGGTGCAATAGCTTTTTAGCTAAACGAACTGCGAAAGTGATAGTTAGGATTGACATTGCAGCTACAGTGATAGTTGACATGATGGGTGTCGCCGTCGAGCCCAAAGGGATACTTCTTATTAAATAAAAAATCGGCGAGTCACTGGGGAATCATGACAATTAATGCCGCACAACTAGCTTTTTGCATCAGTTCTTTATGTTGTAATTCGTCATTAAGAACTTGCCTAAGATAGGTATTGCCCTACCTGTGACGATCTAAAAGGATATTTTAGTCGCGCATTCAGGTGTTGTGCTGAACTGGCATAAATAGCAAAGCATTTTATTTACTGGGCGTGAAAGGGCATAATGCGGCGCTTACTATTTGAGATACAAGGAATAACCGTGAAGTACTTGGTTAGCGTAGTTGCATGCTGTTTATTATCGGCCTGTTCTTTTGGGGATGCTGATGTTGAGTTTACGCCAGAAAAAGGAGAAGAGCGCTCGTATCAGCTGTATAGCACCACCAACATCACAGTAGATAATGGTCAGCGTATCGAAACGGTGAACACCAGCTCACATCAATTGCTGCGTTATAAAGTCCTCGAAACGGGCAAAAACAGTCGGTTTCAAGTGCACGTCGATTATATGAACATGCGCGATGGCCAAGGGAGCGGCGTCAGTAGTGGCCAGCGGGCCGATCGTAATCCAGAAATGCACGCTATTTTCTCGCAGGGATTTGAATTTACGTTAAATCTAGACGATGGCAGCGTTAAAGAATTCAGTGCATTGAACAAACCTGTATGGCAGGCGCTGCTGGCTGAACGCGGCGCAGAGCTTGAGCAGGAACTGAAAAAACTCTTTAGCTCATCGGCCTTCCTTAGCACCATACCCGCCAAAGCGGGGGCGGTCGTCGCGCTTCCTACCTATCAAGGCCACGCCAATGCCAAACTTACTGTATTGCAAGTCACTGATACGCATGTATTAGCCAAAGTTGAAAGTGACGGCGAGCAAGCCAAAATATACGGTCAGCTGATGTTAGAACGTGAGCGGGGTTGGTTAGCGCAGTTAGCTTTAGTGGCAGAAGCGCCGTTTGAGCGCTACGGCTATAAGGGCACAGTGCGCAGCAACGTTATTATGTTGCCGCAGCAGCGCCAGTTGGGTGATTTAACACAGCGTTTAGGTTTTGATTATGATTTCCCAGCCTTTGAGTATCAAAAACAGCCTGACTTTGTGCTGGATGAGATCAATAAGACCTTAGCCATTGATGCCGTATTTGCCTATGATGCGGGTTACTTTTACCAGCAAGATGACCTATTAAATCTAACCTATCAGCATGACTTTTCAGGTTTTAAACCCGAAGGCGGGTTTAGCTTAACCGATATCACGGCACACAGCGCGGATGGTACTGTGCTGCCGCTGCAACTAAGCAAGGTGGGCAGTTACAGTTATCCAGAACAGGATGGTTTCCATCAATCTGTGCAGCAAAATTTGCTTATTGGCTGGAATGCACCAAATGACCTCTTAGCTCAAGTCGCTGAGTTTCGCGCGACGGCCCATTACCACGGTGCAAAACTGGTAAAACTTAACCTGACACCCGATCCCAGTAAAACCGTGAGCGTGCAGTATGAAGATTTACAGCTCGAACTCTCGCCAATTCCTGACAAGCCATTCAGTTATCTGCTGAAATCGCGAGGCGGCGCTGACAAAACGTGGTTATACCGGCGCTATGATGGTGCCGAAGGCGCTATGGTGCACTATCTGCCACCGCCAGCCACTGGACCGGATTGGTTAACGTCGGCAGAGCAAAATATGCTGGCGCTGACTTCATCGGCGCAATATGAAACGATTACACAGTTTACCTTTGCCGCCGCGCCGTCAACACTGACACTCTATGTAAATACTGCGGTTGACAGCGGCGAAATGACGAAGAATATTCGTTTTATTCCAACCCAAGATTACGCGCAAAATGTCGCGTATCCGCCGGCGCAGCAGCAACTGCTTTACAGCGATGATATGTATGCGTCCTATGATAATCAGTCGCAACCTAGCACACCTGCTGGTCCTGCCTTACTTGAGCCGCAAATCGTCGCCAAATATGGCGTCAGCATGCTGTTAACGTCCGAGCAGGCAGCGGTGTGCACCCTCAGTGTAGTCGATGCCCCTAAGGTCAACGGGCACACACTGCAATGGACAAACACCAGCGCAAGCAACAACACGGGTTTTGGTGCTGGGCTGGATAAGTTTGTGCTGTACCAACTGAGCAGCGCCGATGGGATCCGCCGCAATTTTTACGACATCAATGTCAGCAGCACCTTGGCCTGTACTGGAACGCCTCAATGGCAAGCACTCGCATATCAACCCGAGCAAAGTTGGTTGATTGATATCACTCAACTGCCGAATCTTGATGCCACTCAAACCGTCGCCGACGTTATGCGGCGCTATCGTTTTTTAAATGCGCAGAATTTACCCCTTGCGCCTGCTATTCAAGATTATGGCAGTGACTTTTATCAGCGTCCGTTTCAGCAAGTATTACGTGAGCAACGCTGGTTTGTACTGGCGGGGCGCGCTGCAAAGATAGAACAGCTGACGATAAGTGGCGAACCGGTCAATAAACAGTGGGTTAATATATTCCCTGCGTTACCTTAAGGAGCAGAAAATGCGAGTCTTATTACTATTATCTGCGCTACTGATGTCGTTTAATTTGTTGGCTGAGCGAATTTTACTCGACCAAGAATGGCGGTTTAACGATGTACCGGGCGAAGCCATTTATTATCTGGAGCAAGCGCCGACAGAACAAAATGGCGAGTGGCCGCTACAACTCTTTTATCTGGAGACGGATAAACCGGTTTTTAAGGGTAGTGTCAACAATCCCAATTTAGTCGAGAGTTTTATCGTTGGCGATTTCGAGTTTTTCTACCCCAACGGTCAATTGTCTCGCAAGGGCAGTAGCGATGCGCAAGGACATTATCAGGGCACGCATCTGCATTATTGGGAAGACGGAGCGCTTTCGGGAGAGTACCACTACCAGAATGGCCAGTTGCATGGAGATCAGAAAAGTTACCATACCAATGGTCATTTGCGGGAACTTCAGCATCGCGTGAATGGGGCTGAATTAGGCTTATCGCAAAGTTATCATGCCAACGGCCAGCTGGCATCGCGCGCAAACTATGGTGCGAACGGTATGGAAGGGCGATATGAAAGCTTCTATGGCAATGGTAATCCAGAACAAAGCGTGAATATGGTGGCGGGAAAATACCAAGGTGAACGACTGTATTGGGCCAAAGAGGGCTGGTTATACACCAAAGAGTTTTATCTTAAGGGGAAAATACACGGAGAAGTGTTGATCTATCAGGCCGCAGATATTCTGCAAGAGATCAAACATTATCAGCATGGCAAGCAGGTAGGAAACCAGCAGCGTTTTAAAGGGCCAGGGCTGTTAGCCATGCAGCAAGAGTACGATAATGATGGCCGCGAAATACAGAATATTACCTATGATGATGCTGGTAATGTCGCCACCCAAACCGATACTCAATATCTTGCAAAAGGCCGGATTAGCACTGAACAGCGCTTCGATTCTGCGGGAAAGTTAACCCATCAATATCAGCAAGATACTGCAAAAGACTGGAGCTTACGTCAGCGTTTTGATGCAGCAGGTGAGCTGATTGAACGTGATGAACAACTCAAGGGGCGATACGATGGCTTGTATATCGGTGCTGGCTGGAATGGTTATGTCAGGCAAATCAACTACAGCAAAGGTCAAATGCACGGTGCCTATCGAGAAGATAACGCCGAGGACGGCAGTTTTGTGAAGGGCCAATACCACTTGGGCTTAAAGGTTGGTCAGTGGATCACACAAAATACCGATACGACGCGCAATGAGCAGTTTAATCAACAAGGTCAGCTTAACGGTGAACAGAGTGAAATCTCAGCCGATGGCACGATAATGCACCGAGCATTTTATAAAAACGCTAAGTTACATGGCGCATATTTACAGCGTGGTTTTGATAAACAGCTGCAAGCTCAAGGTCAGTATGTTAACGGTCAGCGTGAAGGCCAATGGCTGCTGCAAGATGAAAGCAGCTACAGCATGGTTAAGCTCTGGCATGGCAACTATAAAGCAGGACACGAAGTCGGGAGCTGGCAGGCCTTTTCAGCCAACGGCCATTTATTAGGGCTGACGCAATATGATGATAAAGGTCAATTGCAGGGCAAAGGCTACAGTTTTAACGAAGATGGCAGCCTGCTGCAAAGTGATGAGTATCTCGATAATCAACTGCACGGCAGGTCGGTGTATTACTTTAATGGTGAACCCTCATCCGAGTATCGCTATCAAAATGGTCTGATAATTAGCGAGTAGCATGCCATCGCTTATGTATGTTAGCGCAATAAAGTAAAAACCGGCTGACTAGGCCGGTTTTTTGCTTTTTATCTCTTACATGCTCAGCTGTAGTGCTAAACGTCAACACGCCCATGTTTTAGCGACATTCACAGTGCGTTTTTTTAAATGAACAATGCAAGTGACGATATGGACCAATTTTCAGCTAAAAGCATTATATTCGTTAGTGGTGGATAGTTTTATTTTTCAAACTCTTGAAAATAATTATTTATTGTGTAAAGTAGCCAGTCTTGCTATTTTGTAACAAAATGCTACAGAGTTGCTGTTTTATTTGTCCATTTATTGGATATCCCTTTGCGTATGTCGCCCGACACAGCTAACTGCAGTCTTGTTAGCTGTTTTTTTTGCCTAAAATTAAATATCGTTTGTTTTTTGCTCTATAGATCCATAGGTTAACACTTAGCCTTCGGATAATTGCGGCTATGCTTATTTCTATAACAAGGTTCCGTGAAACAGGAGCGTGAGATGAAGCGAGTATTAATTAATTTGACCGGAAAAGTGCAAGGTGTGGGTTGTCGGCATGCGACCCTGACAAAGGCCAGAGCCTTGGGGGTGACAGGCTATGTCACCAATTGCCGCGATGGCAGTGTCGAAATCTTAGCTCAAGGCAGTGATATTGCGGTGAACAATTTAATTGCTTGGTGCGAAGTGGGTGTGCCCTGTACCGAGGGCTTAACGGTCACTGTGGGAGAAGACGAAGCCGATGATATCTACCTCGACTTCTCCATAGTACAGTCTTAAGTTAAAAGTATAGTCTTAAACAGCTGTCCTGTCTTAAGTCTTTTGCGGTTTACGTATAGGTTCAGTATTGTCCAACCGTTTGTATGGATTCAGCATTCAAACTTATTTGCTGTGCACTAGGTTGTGCCATCTTACGAATTTGGATCACCATGCCCATTTCGGGGTGATCTAAATAATGGATTTCTTCACTCTTCACCCGGCGGTTTTGTTCCAAAGGTACTGACATTAAAAACGGTGTCATGACTTTGGGCGCTGTGAGCGTTGCGCTGCTGTCTGATGCATCGCTTGGCATTACTGGTAATAACTTCCGGCCTTCTTTACGCAAATTCAGTGCGGTTTCAATATACAAATAGTGGCTTAAATAGATATTCAGTGTGCCATCTAATTCCCACACCGGTGATACCACTGGCGCAAGCATAGGCGTGCCATCGGCATGAGTCATAGGCTCAGCTTGAGCTTGCTTAATGATTTTTCTGCCATCGAAGTGATATGTACCTGAGAAATCCTTACCCGCAAATAAACGAATAGGCACTGAACCACTTTTACCACGCATTGGTTGTTGCCACGCCATGTGCAGTAAACTGCGCGTGCCGCGTTCACGGGAGATACTATTGATAATACTCGCAAACTGGCTTTGGCTGCGTGCTAATAACACTGGACCGCCATTGGCGCTGGCATAACTGTTTGTTGCGCTGCTGATTTCTGATGGGATCACTGGCGGATAGCGATATTCAACACTGGTCGGTGCGGCGGCTACAGGCTCAGACGTTGGCTCACCGTTTAAGGTTTCGGCGCAATGGCTATTGGCATCGGCATCAAATACTAGCGTACAAGGCGCCGACTCACTCGCCATTGGGGTGACAGCTTGTGCAACCGCTGGAGAGATCAAGTCTATCGCGTTATCGGTTTTTGTCTTGATCGGTGCATCTGGCCATTGTTCAGTCGACTGACTTTGGCGTTCAAATACATAGACTTCAACTTCGAACCAAGCTTCCGCTTGGACGACCTGACTGTGCGATAGTGCAATGAGGGTAGCGATAGAGACCGCGAGTTTACGTAACACTATTTATCTCCAAGACGATGTTGCGATTGATGTTGAGATAGTTGTTCGAGCAAGAGTTTGACCAAAGCGAGCCTGTCTTTACTGGTTTCGGCCGCAAGGCTGAACTTTAACTTATTCGGTCCTTCCATTCGATAGATTTGTGGCTGGCTTTGGAGCAATCCAATAATAAACATAGGGTCTATAACGTGATCATCACTAAATTCGATGCTACCACCTTTGCTGTGCACTTCTATTTTAGTCGCACCTAAGCGAGTCGCCTCATGTTTATAGAGGGTCATTTCCATTAAGTTGCGCGTCGGTTCGGGCAATAGGCCAAAACGGTCGATCAATTCGACTTTTAGTTCATCCAGCGCCGCTTGTGTTTCGCAACCTGCAATGCGTTTATAGAGGGATAGACGAATATTGACGTCACTCACATAGTCCTCTGGCAGCAAGGCGGGGATACGCAGTTCAATCTCGCATTGCTGATTGAGCATTTGCGCCAGCGAGGGCTCTTTACCTTGTTTTAAGGCCTTGACTGCTGCTTCGAGCATTTCCATGTATAAGCTAAAACCAATTTTCGAAATATGGCCGCTCTGCTCATCGCCTAAGAGTTCACCTGCACCGCGGATCTCTAAATCCTGCGTCGCCAGCATAAATCCCGCTCCGAGATCTTCAAGAGCATCAATGGCTTCTAAACGTTTGCGCGCATCTGGGGTCATACGTTTGGGATGCGGCGTCATTAAATAGGCATAGGCCTGATGATGCGAGCGTCCGACGCGGCCGCGTAATTGGTGTAACTGCGCCAGACCAAAGGTGTCGGCGCGCTCAATAATAATGGTGTTGGCACTGGGCACGTCGATACCGGTTTCGATAATAGTGGTACAGACTAACACGTTGAATCTTTGGTGATAAAAGTCTGACATCACCCGCTCAAGGTCACGCTCACGCATTTGCCCATGGGCGACGACGACTCGCGCTTCAGGCAGTAAATCGATAATGCCTTGGGCACATTTCTCAATGGTTTCAACATTATTGTGCAGATAATACACTTGGCCGCCACGGAGAATTTCCCGCAAAATAGCCTCGCGCACGGTTGCAGGATCGGATTCCCGCACAAAGGTTTTTACCGCTAAACGTTTGGCGGGCGGGGTGGCGATAATCGATAAATCGCGCATGCCCGACATGGCCATGTTTAAGGTCCGTGGAATAGGCGTCGCGGTCAGGGTTAAGATATCGACGTTGGCACGCAGCGCCTTGATTTTCTCTTTCTGACGCACACCGAATCTGTGTTCTTCGTCGATGATCAGCAGGCCTAAGTTTTCAAACTTGGCCTCAGATTGCAGTAACTTGTGAGTCCCGATAACAATATCGACTTTGCCTTCTTCCAGTTGCTGCAGCACTTGATTCTGTTCTTTGGCGGTACGAAAACGTGACATCACTTCGGTGACTACGGGCCAGTCGGCAAACCTGTCTTTAAAGTTTTCATAGTGTTGCTGGGCAAGCAATGTGGTCGGGACCAGCACGATCACTTGCTTACCGGCGTTGACGGCCACAAAGGCGGCGCGCATGGCGACTTCGGTTTTACCAAAGCCCACATCGCCACAGACTAATCTGTCCATTGCGGTCGGCGATTGCATATCGGCTAACACGGCGATAATGGCGCTTTCTTGATCGACGGTTTCCTCGAAGGGGAAACCGCGAGCGAATTGGGCGTATTCTTCTTCGTCAATCTCGCAGCTTTCGCCGGGACGAGATTGGCGACGGGCGTAGACATCGAGCAGCTCGGCCGCGACGTCGCGGATTTTTTCAATGGCTTTTTTCTTGGCTTTAGCCCAAGTCTCGTTGCCGAGTTTATTTAAGTGGGCGTCTTCATCAGCGCCAACACTGTAGCGACTGATAAGATGCAGTGAAGACACTGGCACATACAGTTTGTCACCGCCGGCGTATTCCAGTTGCAGGTATTCAGCGACCAGTCCGCCTGTATCTAGCGTGACTAAGCCTTTATAGAGGGCAACACCATGTTCTAAATGCACAATGGGCTGGCCGACTTTGAGTTCGGCCAAGTTTTTAATCAGGGCATCGTTACTGATCTGACGCTGTTTTTCACGGCGACGTTGCTGGGAAATACGATGGCCGAAGAGTTCAGTTTCACAAATGATACTGATGCCATCTTTGGCGTTGATCTGCAGTAAACAACCGCGTGACAGCGGCGATACGATAAGGCCTAACTTGGCATTACTTTGAATAAATTCATCAAAATGGTTGAACAGCGCAGGTTTTAACTGAATTTTTGCGAGCAATTCAAGCAGCGCTTCGCGGCGACCCTCGGACTCAGCGCTAAACAACATGCGCTTGGCGCTGCTGGCGTAATCTTGCAGCGCTAACAGCGGTTGCTTTAATTTATGGTTGGCGCTGATGTCGGGCAGGGTGCTGGCGGCAATCACCACAGCTTTTGTCGCTTCAGTGCCATCCGTCGGTACGTGCATTTGGTAACGTGGCAGCGGTTTAAAGGCGGCAAATAACTCTTCGATGAGTAGATACAGCTCTTTAGGCGCCAGTAGCGGCCGCAGTGGATCGACTCGTCTGTCTTGATAGCGATGTTCGACTTCTTGCAGATGCGCGCGCGCCGACTTTTCGATATCCCCTAAAGTGACTAACTGAGTGTCCTTGGGCAAGTAATCGAATAGGGTGGCTGTGTCATCAAAAAACAGCGGCAGGTAGTTTTCAATCCCCGCCGGCATCAAGTTGCGGCTCACCAGCTGATAAACTGACTCCGGCTCTTTGACTATGACCTCAAAACGGCGACGGTATCTTTGTCTAAAGCCTTCGATGGCTGAGCTGTCGGTCGGAAATTCCTTCGCGGGCAATAGGCGAATCGAGTCGACAGGCTGCAATGAACGTTGGGTTTCGGGATCAAAATGGCGGATGGTTTCCACTTCTTCATCGAATAGCTCGATGCGCAGTGGCATGTTCATCCCAGTGGGGAAGATATCCAGAATCGAGCCGCGAATCGCAAACTCGCCGTGTTCATACACTTGCTCCACCGAATGGTAGCCAGTGTCGGTTAAATGCTGGCGTACATCGTGTAATTTGTAGCTATCACCTTTTTTCAGCACAAACACGTTAGCGCTTAAATAGGCCTTAGGTGGCAGGCGCATCATTAAGGTCGTGACGGGCACGATAACGATGTTTTGCTCAATTTGAGACAACTGCGACAGGGTTTCGAGTCGCTGGGAGATCAAATCCTGATGGGGCGAAAAACTGTCGTAGGGCAAGGTTTCGCGGTCAGGGAATAATCTGACCTTAATGCCTGTTTTACTGAGCAAATAACTCAGCTCTAGCTCTAAGCTTAAGGCGCTTGGCGTATCACTGGTAACAACTAAGGTCGTCCCCTTATGTTGACGCGCTAAACTGGCGAGTGTAACGGCTTGGCAAACTCCGCCCACGGTGGACAGAGTCTGGATTTGAGTGCCATTTTTGACGGCTGGCGGCGTTAGGGCTGATATGTGAGTCATTGGCGTGCGATAAACTGATTCATTCACAAAGAGTTGCAGACATTGTAGAGACTTGATGGCGCAGGTGCCAGTGAAAAGTCAGCGGCTATTGACGCTCGTCTCTGGCGAGTTTACGTAACTTGAGTTGTTTCTGCTGCACATTGAGGCTGGCTTTGACTAATTGCTCCACGTCAGCTTCGAGAATTTGACTGAATTCAAAGTCGGTTTGCCATTGCGTGGCAGGAGACTGAAGTTCCGCCTGAGTATTGAACTCGGGGCTTTGTGTGTCACCGCTATTAGTATCGCTATCGGCGCTGCACTCGGTGGATAGCGTTTTTTGCGCGGTAGAGGCGGTCACTTTGCCAAAACAAAGAATGGCGACTAACTCGTCGTGAATAAACAGGGTGATTTTATAGTGTGAGCCGATGTCCAAGGCTGTGGGTGTGAGTAGTCTTAGGCCGCTGCCACCAAACTGATTGCCAATGCATTTTTCGCCTTCTTGGGTTTCTTTCTCTAATACATGCTGCAGCACTAAATCCACTTTGCGGGATTGCAGCTTTAAAAAGTCCACCACCACTTTAGCGTCGTTGTCTAAATGGCGCAGTTGCAGCAAGCAATTGGCTTCGAGCGTTTTCACTTCGCTGAGTAGCTGAATACCCAATGATTGCATTGATCTTAATGCCATTTCAGAGGGTAATGGCTCGGAACTCGGCCACAGACTTAAGTAGGCGGTAAAAGGGTGAGGCACACTAAAATACGGATTGGTGTCAGTGAACAAGGCTTGCCTCTTTATTTATAGGACCAATACCCCTATTATCGTGCCCATCTTCATGATTTAGCAAGTTCAGCACACAGGACGTAACCCTCTTTCAATGAATCCAGGATTTCCTTTCTATATTGGTTACCGTTATTGGCGGGCCAGAAAAGCGAACGCGTTCGCGTCGTTCATTACTCTATTTGCCGTTTCGGGCATTTTTTTAGGCGTTGCCGCGCTCATTGTTGTGAGTTCTGTGATGAATGGTCTCGAAGGCCAACTCAAGCAACGTATCTTAGGCGCAGTACCGCAATTAACTCTTTATAGTGAAGCGCCCTTAGTCGATTGGACTGAGCAGGCGAGTGCGCTTAAAGCCTTACCGGGCGTATTAGGCGTGACGCCGAGCGTGTCAACGCAGGCCATGGTGCAATCGGCGGCGAGTATTCGTGCTGTGCAGGTTTATGGCGTGTTCCCCGAGTTAGCGGAAAAGTTATCTTCGGTTGCCCAGCACACTTACTCAGGTGCATTTGAGCAGCTGACGAGCGGCGACTACAAGGTAATTTTGGGCTCTGAGCTGGCAAGGCAACTTAAAGTCGCCCCCGGTGATACGGTGCGATTATTGAGTGGCGATGGGGTTGTGTACTCGCCCTTAGGCCCAGTGCCGAGCCAACGTAAGTTTTTAGTCTCGGGCATTTTTGAAATGGGCTCTCAGGTCGATGCGGGCGTGGCGTATATCCATTATCAAGATGCGAAACGGCTGATGCGCCAACCCAGTGAGGCTATCGATCAGCTTAGACTCTATTTAGCCGATCCCTTTAGCGCACCCGCTTTAGCGCCTAAAGTGCAGGATATATTAGCTAAACAAGGTGTTAAGGCGACAACCAGCGATTGGCGTGATACCTATGGCCACTTGTTCGGCGCGGTCAAAATGGAAAAGAACATGATGTCGCTGATGTTGAGTCTGATTGTGGCCGTGGCCGCATTCAATATCGTCTCGGCGCTGGTCATGATGGTGGTCGATAAAACCACAGATGTGGCGGTGCTCAAAACTCAAGGCGTGACCACACCCGCCGTGATGGGCATTTTTGTGGTGCAAGGGTCGCTCAATGCAGTGCTCGGTTTAGTGCTGGGGCTGGCGGTTGGGATACTCATCACCTTGAATCTGAATGGCATTATGACCACCTTAGGGATTTCTATTCTAGGCGTAGGGCAAAGTTTGCCGGTGAAACTGGAATTGATGCAGTTGTCTGTGATCGTGATTGGTACGCTACTGGTAACCCTGTTGGCGACCTTATATCCCGCACTGCGCGCTGCTAATGTGCAACCCGCGACTGCGCTCAGATATGAGTAACGGTATGCGCCAATAGCTGTAAACCGTCGGCATTTTTGAATTGAGCGACGGTTTAGCAAGATGCGAATAATTAAATGCATTGATTTAATGACATAAATCGATGCCAAAGCCTGTTTAAGAGAGAACTTCAATGCAAGACGTGTTACTGCAAGTGCAGAGTGTCAGTAAGAGTTACCATGATGGCGCCGTGACCACGCAAGTGTTGTCTAATGTTGATCTGCAAGTGTTTAAGGGCGAGCAGTTGGCGATTGTCGGCAGTTCAGGCTCAGGTAAAAGTACCTTGCTGCACATCATGGGCACGTTGGATGAACCAACCGCAGGTAAAGTCTTGCTGTTAGGCGAAGATTTATATCAAGTGTCCAGTGCGCGCCAAGCGCAGATCCGTAACCAAGATTTGGGTTTTATCTATCAATTCCATCATTTATTGCCTGAATTTACCGCGCTAGAAAACGTCGCTATGCCAGCGTTTATTCAAGGTAAAGATCGTAAGCTGGCGCTTGCCGATGCTAAAGCCTTGTTGGAGCGCGTTGGGTTAGGGCATCGGATGACGCACATTCCCGCCGAGCTATCGGGCGGCGAACGTCAACGTGTGGCTATCGCAAGGGCCTTGATTAATAAACCTAAATTAGTGCTGGCCGATGAACCTACGGGTAACTTAGATGCCAACAGCGGCGATGCCGTTTATGAGTTGATCCGCGAACTCGCCGAACAACTGGGTACGGCGTTTGTGGTGGTGACCCATGATCATAAATTGGCCGCCCGTATGGATCGTCAACTGATGATGAAGAACGGCTTCCTGCAATTAGCGGCGGAAACCCAAGTATGAAAGGACCGTTAGCCTTATCCATTGGTTGGCGTTTTTATCGCGCCCGCCAATCCAACAGCTTTATTAGTTTTATTTCCTTCGCATCGACTGCGGGCATCGCCTTAGGCGTGGCGGTATTGATCATCGTCCTGTCGGCAATGAACGGTTTTGAGCGCGAGTTAGAACATAGATTGCTTGGTGTTGTGCCGCAGGCGGACATAGTCGGTGTGAGCGAACCTATCGCGAATTGGCAAAGTGTTGCCGAGGGGGCGCTGTTAATTGAAGGTATTCGTGGCGCGGCGCCTTTTATCCGCATGCAAGGTTTAGTGCAAAAGCCCGGCGGTTTTCAAGGCTTAGCTGTCGTGGGGATCGATCCAAAAGAAGAAATCAAGGTCTCGACACTGGCGCAATTTATGAGTGATGCCAGCTGGCAGAGTCTCGGCCAAGATGAAAATCACATCGTCCTTGGGCAAAGCTTGCTCACTAAGTTAGGGCTTGAGATTGGAGATACGCTGGCCTTATATGTACAGGATATGGATCCAGAAGCGGCGGGCAGTTTACGTGCGGCGAAGAGCCATCGTTTTGTGGTATCTGGCGCTTATAATCTTGGTGGCGAGCTTGAGCTGACCACGGCTTATATTCCTATTCAGTATGCGGCGCAGATCTTGAACATGAAGAGCGGCGTGACTGGCGTGCGTATTAGCGTCGATAAAGTGTTTGATGCCCCCGTCAAAGTGCGCGAGCTTGGTTATGCGCAAAAGCAGTCGGTGTATATCAGTGACTGGACCCGTACCCAAGGGCATTTATATCAAGATATTCAGTTGGTTCGCACAGTCATGTACTTAGTGTTAGTGCTGGTGATTGGTGTGGCTTGCTTTAACATCGTTTCCACCTTAGTGATGGCGGTGCGGGATAAAGCCTCAGAAATTGCGATTTTGATGACCATGGGCCTGAGCCGTTTGGCTGTGATGGGGATTTTCATGGTGCAGGGCGCCTTGAATGGTCTGCTTGGCTGTGGTCTTGGTGGCATTATCGGCGTGAGCGTGGCACTGAATTTAAGTGCGATTGCCAGCTCAGTTGAGCAGTTGCTCGGTATTCAACTGCTGTCAGCCGATGTGTACTTTGTCGACTTTTTACCGTCTGAGTTACATGGCTCAGATGCGGCGCTGGTGATTGTGATGGCATTTGTCATGAGCTTAATCGCCACGCTTTATCCTGCTTGGAAAGCCAGCCAGATTGCGCCAGCACAAGCTTTGGCAGGTAGATAATCTATTGAGTGGTTGTACGTCCTGTGAGCTGATTATCGTTGAAAATCAGTGCACGCTTGCAGGAGTATCTTCTTAAAGTTTTAGGAATGAAAGCCCCATAAACAAAAAGGCCAGTGAGCGCTCTTAGAAGAGACTGCCACTGGCCTTTTTTATGTCTAACGTTTTGTATCTATGCGTTTTGTATCTAGCGTTTTGAAAGCGAAGCGTTAGTCGAGATTAATACTTCGAGCACTTGACACTAACGCTTCGGAACTAACACTTGAGGCTAACGCTTCGAAACTAATCGCTTAATATTAACGCTTTAAACCTTCGTTCAATAATGGACGCATGATTTTAACTAACTCTGTGGTCACTTTAGGTGAGCCTGCAACTATGTTACCAGAAATCAAATAGTTATGGTTGCCAGTGAAATCGGTAACTGTACCGCCCGCTTCGCGGCAGATAAGATCGCCAGCAGCGATATCCCATGGCTTTAAGCCGATTTCGAAGAAACCGTCTAAACGACCCGCAGCAACATAGGCTAAATCTAATGCGGCAGAACCTGCGCGACGTAGGTCAGCACATTGGCCGAACACTTCGCCGAAAATAGCCATATAAGTTTCAGTATGTTGACGGGCCTTGAATGGGAAGCCTGTACCAATCATTGTTGGGGCTAATTCATTCACGTTAGTCACACGCAGACGGAAATCATTGAGTTTTGCGCCTTTACCGCGGACGGCGGTAAAGAGTTCTTCACGGACAGGATCGTAAACAACTGCAACTTCAGTTTTACCTTTATGTTGCAGAGCGATAGAAATCGCGAAGTGGGGAATGCCTCTAACAAAGTTGTTAGTGCCATCCAGAGGGTCAACTATCCAAACGTAGTCGCTATTCTCACCGCGGTTTTCGCCTTTCTCTTCACCCACGATAGTGTGATCAGGGTAAGATTTACGAATTTGGTAAGTAATAGTCGCTTCTGCTTCCTTGTCTACACTGGTAACAAAATCGTTGATACCTTTTGAACTGACTTCAATACGGTCAAGTTCGGTATAGGCGCGCATAATATTTTGGCCGGCCGCGCGGGCAGCGCGTACAGCAATCGTCAGCATCGGATGCATTGCAATCCCCTGGATGTTAAAGAACGTTAAAATAGCGGGCGGCATTATACTCGATTTGATAGTTATATCAAATACCGATTTTCATATAAGCATTCGGCAATGGCTGTGATAATATTCGTCCCCAACGTTTTATGAATTAAATTAAGTTGTTTCATGCTAAGTAATATTCGAGTGGTTTTAGTGGGGACTTCGCACCCCGGCAATATTGGTTCCACTGCCAGAGCGATGAAGACTATGGGTCTGTCAAATCTGTACCTTGCAGAACCGCGTGTTGAACCCGATGGGCATTCCATTGCATTAGCCGCGGGTGCATCGGATATTCTGAAACATCTTGTGAAAGTGGATTCACTCGCTGAAGCGATTGCTGATTGCAGTCTCGTGATTGCAACCAGCGCACGTAGCCGAACCTTAGACTGGCCAATGTTAGAGCCAAGAGAAGCAGGGGTTAAATTAGCGACCGAGGCACTTAAAGGCCCCGTTGCCATAGTATTTGGCCGTGAGAACCACGGTTTAAGTAATGAAGAGTTGCAACAGTGTACTTATCATGTGGCGATTCCTGCGAATCCTGAATACAGCTCGCTCAACCTTGCGCAAGCCGTACAAATCATTTGTTATGAAACCCGTGTTGCCCACCTCGCACAAAAAGAAGTGGCCGAAGAAGAGCTAACCGAGTATCCCTTGGCCGCCGATCAGGAACGTTTCTTTGCGCACCTTGAGACGACGCTGTTATCAACCGGATTTATCATTAAGAATCATCCCGGACAAGTGATGATGAAACTGCGCCGCTTGTTTAGTCGTGCGCGGATTGAGAGTCAGGAGATGAATATCCTCAGGGGAATCTTGACCTCTATTGATAAAGTCACAGGTTCTAAAGATAAATAGCCAAATCCTCATCATCAATAATCACCGTATAGAATGACTGCAAAGGGATAAACAATGGGCGTGATAGCTAGGCTAAAAGAAGACATTGAATCTATATATCACCGTGATCCTGCTGCGCGCAGCGCGTTTGAGATCTTGGTTAACTATCCGGGCATGCATGCCATTTGGTTGCATCGGATAAGCCATAAGTTATGGAAGCGTGATTGGCGCTTAACGGCTCGTTGTTTATCGACTTTCTCCCGTTGGCTGACGGGCGTTGAAATCCATCCTGGTGCGACCATAGGTCATCGATTTTTTATCGACCATGGTATGGGGGTGGTGATTGGTGAAACGGCTGAGATCGGTGATGATTGCACGCTTTATCATGGTGTCACGCTTGGCGGAACCACATGGCAAGCGGGTAAACGTCACCCGACGTTAGCCAATAACGTGGTGGTAGGCGCGGGAGCTAAAATCCTCGGTCCTATTACCATGCACGACGGTGCGCGTGTGGGTTCAAACTCGGTTGTGGTGAAAGATGTGCCAAAAGATACCACAGTAGTCGGTATTCCTGGGCGCGTGGTGGCATCACCGTCACCGCAATCGAAAGAGAAAACTGAACGCCGCAGCGCGATGGCAAAAAAATATGGCTTCGATGCGTACGCAGTATCACCGGATAATCCCGATCCTGTTGCCAATGCGATAGGGCAGATGCTCGATCACATGCATCTGATGGACTCGAAAGTTCAAGAGTTGTGTCAAGCCATTCAAGGGTTGGGTGGTAATGTCTGCACCGAAAAACTGCCAGAGCTGGATATGGGCGAGTTTAATGATGCAGAAAAAGCGGCAGCGGAAAAACGCCATAGTGCATTAGATGAGTTTGATCCGAGTATCTAAGTTTCAAGAAATGGTTCAACGAAATCATTTAACTTAGTGGCCTTACTTGCGTAAGGGCTGACCCTCGCAAGGGTCTCGTTTAGCGTTTTACTTTAGCTCATCCTGTTGTAAAGACGCATATTGCGATCAAACCTGAGTTTGATCGCGTCCCAGTGCAGCGATGACTTTTATTGTGGGTTTATATCGTGCTAGAAGTCGATTAATTGGTGCTCTAGCATTGAATCTTAAGCTAGAAAAAGGTTAAATACCCCACCAAGATGAAAGGGTATTGGTTATTTGCACACTCATATACTTGAGTGTTTTAGTAGGTTTTAATACTTGACTGAATTACTCGGGTATGTTGAAATAATGCATACCTGTTCGGGAGCTATGGTAGTTATGAAACTTACATCAAAAGGTCGTTATGCAGTAACCGCTATGCTAGATGTGGCAATCCACTCAGCATCGGGACCAGTTCCCTTAGCGGACATCTCTGAAAGACAAGGGATTTCGCTTTCCTATCTGGAACAACTCTTCGCTAAGCTAAGAAAACACGGCTTAGTTGCCAGTGTACGTGGACCGGGCGGTGGTTATCGCTTAGGCCTAGAAGCCAATGATATTTCAGTCGGCATGGTTGTCCATGCTGTAGACGAGTCTGTCGATGCGACTCGTTGCCAAGGACTTGGCAATTGTCAGAGTGGAACTCGCTGCTTAACCCATTCACTTTGGGGCGATTTAAGCAAACAAATTTCAGATTTTTTAGATGGTATCAGTCTTGCTGGCTTGATGCAGAAACGAGATGTGCAATTTATCTCGCTTAAGCAAGACACTATGCAAAAGGAACAAAGAGTCAGTTTATAACGGCCTTTGTTATATATAAAAATAATTTTTGTACGTTGTATGTAGCCTCTACCAGAGACTGCTCAGTACGGAGTGTGTTATGAAGCTTCCTATCTATTTAGATTACGCCGCCACCACGCCTGTTGATCCAAGAGTCGCGGAAAAGATGTTCCAATGTATGACAATGGACGGCATCTTTGGTAATCCGGCATCACGTTCACACCGCTACGGCTGGCAAGCTGAAGAAGCGGTGGATATTGCTCGCAATCAAATTGCTGAGTTAATTAACGCCGATCACCGTGAAATTGTGTTTACTTCTGGTGCAACTGAATCAAACAATCTTGCGATCAAAGGTGTTGCTCATTTCTATCATAAGAAAGGCAAGCACATCATCACCAGTAAGACTGAACATAAAGCGGTTCTCGACACTTGTCGCCAATTAGAGCGCGAAGGTTTCGAAGTGACTTATTTAGAGCCTGCGGCAAACGGCATCATTCCGATGGAACGTTTAGAAGCGGCAATGCGTGACGACACTATCCTTGTCAGCATCATGCACGTTAACAACGAAATCGGTGTGATCCATGATATCGATGCAATAGGTGAGCTATGTCGTTCAAAAGGCATTATTTTCCACATGGATGCTGCGCAAAGTGCGGGCAAAGTGCCTATCGATGTGCAAGCCACTAAAGTGGATTTGGTTTCGATTTCTGGCCATAAAATGTATGGACCTAAAGGTATCGGTGCCCTGTATGTTCGCCGTAAGCCACGCATTCGCTTAGAAGCGCAAATGCACGGTGGTGGTCATGAGCGTGGTATGCGTAGCGGTACGTTACCAACGCATCAAATCGTAGGTTTAGGTGAAGCTGCTGCAATCGCAAAAGCGGAAATGGCCTCTGATGACGCTCGTATCGGTGCATTACGTGACAAATTATGGAATGGCATCAAGCACATTGAAGAAACCTATATCAATGGTGATGCGATTGAGCGCGTTAGCGGTAGCCTCAACGTCAGCTTCAACTATGTTGAAGGCGAGTCGTTAATGATGGCACTGAAAGATTTAGCGGTTTCATCGGGTTCGGCTTGTACCTCAGCCAGCCTAGAGCCTAGCTACGTATTACGTGCGCTTGGCTTAAACGATGAAATGGCACATAGCTCGATTCGTTTCTCTATCGGCCGTTTCACAACCGAAGAAGAAATTGATCACGCTATCGAAGTAATTACTCAATCTATTGATAAATTAAGAGAAATGTCTCCTTTGTGGGAAATGTTTAAAGATGGGATCGACCTGAACCAAGTTCAATGGGCACATCATTAATTCTGACCTTTACAATAGATAATTTTGGAGCAGTACCATGGCTTACAGTGAAAAAGTGATAGATCATTATGAGAACCCACGTAATGTTGGTTCTTTTGACAAAAACGATCCTTCGGTCGTGACCGGCATGGTAGGCGCGCCTGCTTGCGGTGACGTGATGAAACTTCAGTTGAAAATTGGTGCTGATGGCATCATTGAAGACGCTAAGTTTAAAACCTACGGTTGTGGTAGCGCGATTGCATCTAGCTCACTGGTAACTGAGTGGGTTAAAGGCAAAACTATCGAACAAGCTGCGGCGATTAAGAACACAGATATCGCTGAAGAATTGGCATTGCCACCGGTGAAAATCCACTGTTCAATTTTGGCTGAAGATGCCATTAAAGCTGCTATCGACGAGTACAAATCGAAACAAGCTAAGTAACATCTGGAGTTAAGATGGCGATTACAATGACCCCAGCGGCAGCCGATCGTGTCAGATCTTTCTTAGTCAACCGAGGCAAAGGTGTGGGCCTGCGTCTCGGCTTAAGAACATCAGGCTGTTCTGGTATGGCTTATGTACTTGAGTTCGTTGATTCTTTAAATGATGACGATGAAGTGTTTGATATCGATGATGTGAAAATTATCATCGATGCTAAGAGCCTCATCTATCTTCAAGGGATCGAGCTGGATTTTGTTAAAGAAGGGCTGAATGAAGGCTTCCAATTTAATAATCCTAACGCAAAAGGTGAGTGTGGTTGCGGTGAGAGTTTCACTGTTTAACCGCTAAAGTTGACGCATGAATTATTTCGAGCTGTTTAAATTTTCCCCTGCCTTCGATATTGATACCGCCTTACTTGCAGAACGCTATCGCGAACTGCAACGGGCGGTTCATCCCGATAAATTTGCCAATGATACTGAGCAGCAGAAATTGTTGTCGGTGCAGCGCACGGCGCAAGTCAATGATGGTTTTCAAACCTTAAAAGATCCCATTCGCCGCGCTGAGCATATGTTGTCGCTGCGTGGCATTGAATTAAGCCATGAAACCACCACAGTGAAAGATACTGGCTTCTTGATGCAGCAAATGGAATGGCGCGAGGCGTTGGAAGACATACGCGATAGTGCCGATCCTCAAGCGAGTATTGACGAGCTATATCAATCTTTTGCGCAGTACCGCGCGCAACTCACTCAGCAATTGACTCAACTGTTAACCAGTAAGCAGGCTGAAGATGCATTGTTAGCGGCGGATCAAGTTCGCAAACTCAAATTTATGGCAAAATTACACGACGAGTTGACCAGAGTCGAAGACGCTCTGTTAGATTGATTTTCCGTGTTTATGTTACTTTGCTGACTCAAGCACGCTTGGGTTGGCATTACTAAGTTGGATATATATGGCCCTTTTGCAGATAGCTGAGCCCGGTCAAAGTGCCGCGCCGCACCAACATAGACTTGCCGTTGGCATAGATTTAGGTACGACCAATTCTTTGGTGGCGGCTGTTCGAAGTGGCGAGACGGCAACCCTGCCGGACGAACTTGGACAGCATTCATTACCTTCTATCGTGCGTTATACCCAAGATTCAGTCGAAGTAGGCGCCCTTGCGGCGTTGAGTTCGGCGCAGGATCCGCAAAACACGATCGTTTCGGTTAAGCGTTTTATGGGCCGCAGTCTGGCTGATATCAAAGCCGGTGAGCAATCATTCCCCTACGAGTTTGCTGAAAGCGAAAACGGATTACCTTTATTTGTGACGCCCCAAGGCCAAGTGAATCCCGTGCAAGTGTCTGCGGAGATTTTACGTCCGCTGATCGCCCGTGCTGAAAAAACCTTAGGCGGCGAACTGCAAGGTGTGGTGATAACCGTACCGGCCTATTTTGACGATGCCCAGCGCCAAGGCACGAAAGATGCCGCAGCTTTGCTGGGTGTTAAAGTGCTACGTTTGTTGAATGAACCGACGGCTGCTGCGATTGCCTATGGCTTAGACTCTAAGCAAGAGGGTGTGATTGCCATCTATGACTTAGGCGGCGGCACCTTCGATATTTCTATTTTGCGCTTGAATCGCGGTGTATTCGAGGTGCTTGCTACGGGTGGTGATTCAGCGCTTGGCGGTGATGATTTTGACCATTTATTGCAAGCACATATGCAACAAGTGTGGCAGCTTAGTGACATCGACTCACAATTAAGCCGTCAGTTGCTGATTGAATCGCGTCGAGTCAAAGAAGCCTTAACGGATGCTGTAGAAACTGAAGCGAAAGTGATCCTTGCCGATGGGACTGAACTGACGCAAATCGTTACTAAAGCTGAATTTGATGCCATGATTGCGGCGTTGGTTAAGAAGACCATTGCCAGCTGTCGCCGTACCCTGCGTGATGCGGGCGTGACAACGGATGAAGTGCTTGAAACTGTGATGGTTGGCGGTTCAACGCGCGTGCCATTAGTGCGTGAACAGGTCGAAGCTTTCTTCGGCAAACCACCGCTGACATCTATCGATCCCGATCGTGTTGTTGCCATTGGTGCGGCTATTCAAGCCGACATTTTAGTGGGTAATAAACCTGAATCGGATTTGTTATTGCTTGATGTGATCCCTTTGTCATTAGGCATAGAGACCATGGGCGGCTTAGTGGAAAAAGTGGTATCGCGTAATACCACGATTCCGGTTGCGCGAGCACAGGAATTTACCACCTTTAAAGACGGTCAAACGGCCATGGCATTCCATGTGGTGCAGGGCGAGCGTGAGCTGGTTGACGATTGTCGCTCACTGGCGCGTTTTACTTTAAAAGGTATTCCGCCGTTAGCCGCTGGCGCTGCGCACATTCGGGTGACATTCCAAGTGGATGCCGATGGTTTACTTAGCGTGACCGCGATGGAGAAATCCACCGGCGTGCAGTCAAGTATTCAAGTTAAGCCATCATTTGGTTTATCGGATACTGAAATTGCCACTATGCTGAAAGATTCGATGAAGTATGCCAAAGACGATATCACTCGTCGTATGCTGGCCGAACAGCAAGTGGAGGCGGCGAGGGTACTCGAGTCTTTACATGCCGCGTTAGCGAAAGATGGCGACTTGCTGAATGCCGATGAGCGTGGACAAATCGATGCCACTATGGCCAATGTGGCGCAAGTTGCCGCGGGTGATGATGCCGATGCAATTAAACTCGCGATTGAAAAACTGGATGAGCAAACCCAAGATTTTGCTGCCAGACGTATGGACAATTCTATTCGAGTGGCATTCAAAGGCCAGTCGATCGACAACATATAGGTGATGTAATGCCCCAATTAGTCTTTCTTCCCCATGCCGAGTTGTGCCCAGATGGCGCAGTGCTTGAGGCGAATGTTGGTGAGACCATTCTTGATGTTGCGCTGCGTAATGGCATCAATATCGAGCATGCATGTGAAAAGTCCTGTGCTTGCACGACGTGTCACTGTATCGTGCGTGAAGGCTTTAATGATCTTGAGCCAAGTGATGAGCTGGAAGATGATATGTTAGACAAAGCTTGGGGACTTGAGCCTGAAAGCCGTCTATCTTGTCAGGCGAAAGTGGTCGACACTGACATGGTGATTGAGATCCCTAAATACACGGTTAACATGGTTAGCGAAGGCAATTAATGCTGTCGCGGTAATTGTTAAAACCAGTCCATGTGACTGGTTTTTTGCTTTTGGCGTTGAGCATTTGTGCAACTAATCTTGTCTATGCCTCTAGTTGTTTGATTTATCCCTGCGCAGGCGTATTATGCGCTCAAAATTAATGGTTGCCGGAGACCAAATGAGAATAGCGATCTTATCGCAAGGGCCTGAGCTATATTCAACGAAGCGACTCGTTGAAGCGGCGCAATTACGTGGTCATGAAGTACACGTAATTAATCCCCTTGAATGTTATATGAATATCAACATGCGGCAATCGAGTATCCACATTGGTGGGCGAGAGTTACCTGCATTTGATGCAGTGATCCCCCGTATTGGGGCGTCGATTACCTTTTATGGCTCGGCGGTGTTGCGCCAATTTGAGATGATGGGCGTCTATGCTTTAAATGATTCTGTAGGGATCTCGCGCTCACGTGACAAATTGCGTTCTATGCAGTTGATGTCACGCCGCGGCATTGGCTTGCCCATTACGGGTTTTGCCAATAAACCGAGTGATATTCCCGACTTAATTGATATGGTGGGTGGCGCGCCTCTGGTGATTAAATTACTCGAAGGCACCCAAGGTATTGGCGTGGTATTAGCCGAGACCCGTAAAGCGGCTGAGAGCGTGATTGAAGCCTTTATGGGCCTTAAAGCCAACATTATGGTGCAGGAATATATCAAAGAGGCTAATGGTGCAGACATTCGCTGCTTTGTGCTCGGCGATAAAGTGATTGCCGCCATGAAGCGTCAAGCTATGCCCGGTGAGTTCCGCTCTAACTTGCACCGTGGTGGCACGGCAAGTTTAGTCAAATTAACCCCAGAGGAACGCTCAGTCGCCATTCGTGCGGCTAAGACCATGGGGCTCAATGTCGCTGGCGTTGACTTGCTACGCTCAAACCACGGTCCAGTGATCATGGAAGTGAACTCTTCACCCGGTCTTGAAGGAATTGAAGGCGCCACCACGAAAGATGTGGCGGGTGCTATTATTGATTTTGTTGAAAAAAATGCGATAAAAGTTAAAAAGGTGACGCAAGCACAGGGTTAGTGCCCTTGCTGTCGAGTATTGACTGCGGAATATCAGCACTTGATTCACCTCCTTATGGGTAACGCCGTTAAGCAATCGCTTACCCATTAAAGCGAACCGAATAGGGGAAAACGATGACATTAACATGGATAGATTCGTTAGATATTGCGTTGGAATTACTCGAAGCACACCCAGAGGTGAATCCTACTCAGCTGCATTTCACCCAATTGTATGAGTGGGTGTTAGCCTTGGATGATTTTGCCGATGATCCCAAGCACTGTAATGAAAAAATACTGGAAGCGATTCAGCAGTGTTGGATTGATGAAAAGTAGTGAGCACAGCGGTGATACGGCTTTTTATGTGAGGCATCTTGTCCTTTTGACGTTTAACTAAGGTGATTTACCTCACGCATTTGCAGCGGCGCAGAGAATATTTGGCGAGAGTTTGATCACAGTCAAGTTCATTTTTAGCGGATATCGTACCTTGTTGTATATTGGTTAAGGCATTTAAATGGCTTAACTTTGTTATCGCAACTGCAAGGATGTTCACATGAAACTTTTGCTTGTATTGTTATGTATGCTTGTCCCTTCAATGGCTTGGGCTCATCCAGGGCATGGCGGTGTCGGTTTATTCCACCACTTGTTAGATCTTGCTCCCGCAGTCATTTTAGTCGCTTTGATTGCTTGGGCAGGTATTTGGGCCAAAAATAGAAAATAATCCCATTTTTTAATGAGTTAATGGACCCTGCTAAGGATTTATCCTCCTAGCGGGGCCTTTTGCGTGATCAAGCTGATTACGAATAAAGCGAATGTGCGCAATATCTCAGACTAATTTGCTATAAAGATAGGATTTAGCTTTTAAATTTCGTATAATCCGCGCGAATTTTTTAAACTTGCTGACAAAGGAAGCTAGTTATGGCGATCGAACGCACATTTTCTATTATCAAACCTGATGCTGTTGCAAAAAACCACATCGGTGCTATCTACAATCGTTTTGAAACTGCTGGTCTTAAGATCGTTGCATCAAAAATGTTACACCTGACTAAAGAACAAGCTGAAGGTTTCTATGCTGAGCATAGCGAGCGCGGTTTCTTCGGTGCTCTGGTTGCATTCATGACTTCTGGTCCTATCATGGTCCAAGTATTAGAAGGCGAAAACGCTGTTTTAGCTCACCGTGAAATTTTAGGTGCAACTAACCCAGCTCAAGCGGCTCCTGGTACTATCCGTGCTGATTTCGCTGAAAGTATTGACGAAAACGCGGCTCACGGCTCTGATGCTGTTGAATCTGCAGCTCGTGAAATTGCTTACTTCTTCAGCGCTGAAGAACTGTGTCCACGCACTCGTTAATTCGATGCTAAGACTGAAAAAGGAGCCCTAGGCTCCTTTTTTATTGGCTGCAATTTAGCGAATACTGCTTGCCGTGCGCAATGAATCTAATGCAGCGATACCAATCACGTCTCGCTTCACCGTTTTAAAGTTGAATTAGCGTTTGTTTTTATTGGTCTTTTAAAGTTCTGCACATTTTTTTAATTTTCTTGCTTGAAATTTTCTCTCCCGTCCTTATATCTATTTCAGGATCGCTCGATGAGGGTCCTAGTGTGAATTCTGTGCCGTAAGGACAGAAGATTTAATTCGGCAGACTCTACAAACGTTTTCATCCTGAAAACAGTCCGCCAATTCTCCATATTGCTTAAGACAAGGATATGAATATGCGTACTTATGATTTAACACCACTTTACCGCAGTGCCATTGGTTTTGACCGTTTAGCGCAATTGGCAGAACATGCCGCTGCCAATAATGGCAACTCAGGTTATCCTCCATATAACATCGAATTACTCGGCGAAAATCGTTATCGCATAACGATGGCCGTAGCCGGATTCTCAATGGATGAACTTGAGATCAGCAGTGAAGGTGAAAAATTACTGGTGAAAGGCAATAAAGCCGAAAACCAAACCGAGCGTAAATACCTGTATCAAGGCATAGCTGAACGCGGTTTTGAGCGTACTTTCCAGCTGGCAGACTATGTCACTGTGCTCGGTGCAAGTTTAGAAAATGGCTTACTCAATGTTGATTTAGTGCGTGAAATTCCTGAAGCATTGAAACCACGCAAAATTGAAATCACCTCATCGCGCTTGTTAGACAGCCAGTCATAATTGACGCTGTGATCACCGCCTAAAAATAAGGGGAGCATTATGCTCCCCTTGATGTTTTTGTGCTTATGCGAAAATGTCCGCGAGATTTCCGAGGGAAAGCTAGGCTTTCATTGCCTTTTCGCCGCGGGCCAAACCCACCACGCCGGAGCGAGATACTTCGACCAGTTTGGTGACTTCCCCCAGCGCATGAATAAAGGCATCGAGTTTGTCTGACGTGCCCACCATTTGGATTGTGTATAAATTCGCCGTGACATCGACAATCTGACCGCGGAAAATATCCGCCATACGTTTCACTTCTTCTCTAAATTCGCCTTGGGCGCGGACCTTAACAAGGGCGAGTTCGCGTTCAATATAAGCAGACTCAGTAATATTCGATACTTTTAACACATCGATTAACTTATGTAGCTGCTTCTCTATCTGCTCTAATACCATTTCGTCGGCAACGACTGTGATATTAAGCCGCGACAGGGTGATATCGTCCGTTGGCGCCACTGTTAAACTTTCAATGTTATAACCGCGCTGTGAAAACAAACCGACCACACGAGACAGGGCGCCGGATTGGTTTTCTAATAATACAGATATAATTCGACGCATTAGCATTTCTCCGTCTTGGTCAGCCACATTTCATTCATCGCACCACCGCGGATCAACATGGGGTACACGTGCTCAGTTTCATCCACCATGATGTCGATAAAGACCAGTCTGTCTTTCATCGCCAGCGCTTCAGCCATTTTTGACTCAAGTTCGGCGGGATCGCTGATCGTCATGCCAACATGACCATAGGCCTCGGCAATTTTGGCAAAATTTGGCACTGAATCCATATAGGAATGTGAGTGACGGCCAGAGTAAATCATGTCCTGCCATTGTTTTACCATGCCAAGGAAACGATTGTTTAAGTTGATAATTTTTACCGGCGTATCATATTGCAGCGCGGTCGAAAGCTCTTGAATGTTCATCTGGATAGAACCATCACCCGTGACACACACAACAGTAGCGTCAGGCATGGCCATTTTCACGCCCATTGCGGCGGGTAGGCCAAATCCCATCGTCCCTAGGCCACCTGAGTTGATCCAGCGGCGCGGCTTATCGAACGGATAGTACAAGGCGGCAAACATTTGGTGCTGGCCAACATCTGAGGCGACATAGGCATCGCCATTAGTCAGTTTATACAAGGTTTCAATCACTTGCTGTGGCTTAATGCGGCCACTGCTTTTGTCATAGGCCAGACAATCGCGGCTGCGCCATTGTTCAATATCATTCCACCAAGTGGCAATGGCATCGTTGTCGTTGTGTTCGTTCGATTCATCTAACAGTGCCAACATGCTGTCTAAAATACTGTCGGCTGACCCCACGATAGGAATATCCACGTGGATGGTTTTCGAAATAGAAGATGGGTCGATATCTATGTGTAAAATGGTCGCGTTCGGGCAGTATTTTTCCACATTATTGGTGGTTCTATCGTCGAAGCGCACACCAATACCGAAGATTAAATCGCAGTTATGCATTGTCATGTTAGCTTCGTAGCGACCGTGCATCCCAAGCATGCCTAAACTGTTTTTGTGGGTGCTTGGAAAAGCGCCAAGCCCCATCAGCGTGCTGACGACGGGAATATTTAATCTCTCAGCTAATTGCAGAATTTGCTTATCACAACCTGAGATAATTGCGCCGCCACCGACATAAAGTACCGGTTTTTTCGCGGCTAACAGGGCTTGAAGACCACGGCGGATCTGACCTTTATGGCCTGATGTCGTTGGATTGTATGAGCGCATTTTGACGCTTTCTGGGTAGCAATATTCGTGCAGCAGGGCGGGGTTTAAACAATCTTTTGGCAGATCGACAACCACAGGACCGGGACGGCCAGTAGAGGCAATGTAAAAAGCCTTTTTAATAATTTCAGGAATTTCAGTCGGATCTTTGACTAAAAAGCTGTGTTTCACCACAGGGCGAGAGATACCTATCATGTCGCATTCTTGGAAGGCATCGTTGCCGATAAGATTGCTCGGGACTTGACCCGATAACACCACAAGGGGAATAGAATCCATGTAAGCGGTGGCAATACCGGTAATCGCGTTGGTCGCGCCTGGACCTGAGGTGACTAATACCACGCCCACTTTACCCGTGGCACGGGCGTAGCCATCGGCCATGTGTACGGCGGCTTGTTCGTGGCGAACGAGTATGTGTTCAATACCGGGGATAACGTGCAGGGCGTCGTAGATATCTAAAACTGAACCGCCAGGATAGCCAAAAATGTGCTTTACGCCTTCATCGATCAAAGAACGCACTATCATGCTGGCGCCGGATAACATCTCCATGTGGAACTCCTATTGCATAGTACCGTTACGGTAAACAGTATCTTGTTACAGCGACGGTAATCGCTCTAAAAATTAAGCCTGAAGGGTAATTCAGACTCCGAAATGCTGAACTGACTTCGTCGAAGACAAGTGACTCATCCCTTAGGATGCAGCAACTGTTGCAATGAACAGAATTTCATCATATTCAAAAAAAACAACATTTCAAGCCTTTTATGTAAAAAATAACCAACTTGAAACAATTTCACGTTTGAATGACTCGATAACTTGCTTGAATCGCCAAGTAACCTAGGCTGGT
The DNA here is from genome assembly GCF_031931965.1 of Shewanella sp. SP2S2-6. Lineage (NCBI taxonomy): Bacteria > Pseudomonadati > Pseudomonadota > Gammaproteobacteria > Alteromonadales > Shewanellaceae > Shewanella > Shewanella sp. SP2S2-6. The sequence goes on from NZ_JAUOEQ010000013.1 coordinate 28,290, forward strand.
TTATGGGCTTATCTTATATTTTTCAGATTGTTAGATGCTTAAAAAGCAAAAACGGCACTAAAAGTGCCGTTTTGGTGTTGGAGGTTAGATAAGCAGATACTTAACTGTCGCGATTAAATATTACTTATTTGCTACATCTGTGAAAGCCAATGCGCTGTTTTATGCGATCAAACATGTGTTGCCTATGTGGCATTGGTAGCCATGGCTCTTAGAAATAGACCCTTAAAAATAGATCTTTAAAAAGAGCGCCTTAAACCGTCGGTTGGATTTGATGCTTAGGACGATTGAATTGGCAAATACCGACTAACACAACAGAGCCTAACATGAGGGCAGAGAAGGGCACGGCAGTGCCATCGTAAAACACCGCCAATAATGGCCCCGCCAGTGCGCCACAGCCAAATCTTAAGGTGCCAATAACTGCGGTTGCGGTTCCTGTTTCTTGTTTAAACTTCATCAGTACTATCGCATCGGCATTGACTGACATCACCCCTAGGCTGCCCATCAAAGGAATAAGCATGATCACGGTAAAGTGATAGCTCATATCCAGCAGGTTTACGGCTAATAAACCGGCCCCGGCAATCGCCCCGAAAAAGGTCGACACATGCAACATACGTAGCGAACCATAACGGCCCACGATGCGCGTATTAATGATATTAGCCAACATCAAGGCGCCGACGTTAGTGCTAAACAAGATGGCAAAATAGGATTTATCTAAGGCAAAGACTTCCATGTAAACGAAGGGCGATGCAGTGAGATAACAGAAAAATGAAAAAGACGTTAACACGCCACTGGCAATGTTTAGCTTAACGCCAGAGCGGGAAAATACGGTCGCATAGGCGCCAAGAAACGATTTCTGGCTGCGGGTATCTATATCTTTATCGCTGGGCATTTTTAGCGCAAACAGCACCAGTAATAACAGGGTTGCGGCATAGGCGGATTGAATGAAGAAGATTAAATGCCAATCACCGAGTTCGAGGATCACGCTGCCAATGGTAGGTGCGAGTAATGGCGCTAACATCATGATTAAACTCACGTATGACATACCCTTGGCGGTATTATCACCATAGACTTCTTTGATGTATCCCGGTACCACCACAGTCGCAGCCGCGCCGATAAAAGCCTGCAAAAAACGTAGTCCAAGAAAGACTTCGACTTGACCCGCAAACCCTATCAGTAAGCTGGTGAGCATAAATCCACTCAGTCCCAATATCACCATAGGGCGACGACCAATGCGGTCGGCTAGGGGGCCGAAACATAACATGCCCAGCGCGTAACCCGCTAAGTAGATACTCAGGGACTGCTGCACTGTCGTGACATCGGTATGAAAACTGAGTGCCAATGTCGACATCGCAGGTAAGTACATGTCGATGGCCAATGGCGTGATCGCGACAATCGCCGCAAGCATGGGAATAAGCAGCGCTAAATTCGGTATACGTCTGCCGTTATGGGCAGAAGGTTGTGATTGTGGGTCCACTGTTACCTCGGGTGGCGAAAGAATTGAAAGCGTATTTCACAGGTTTATGCGGTGTGGTTTAAATTGTACTAGGACAATTCACGATTAATCCGCCATTTTGAAGCCAGTTCCTGCGCTACCAGTTTCTACACTAAGAGCGAGAGCACATGATCAAGATCATTGGCGGGGGTAAGGCAAAAGTGAATTGCGGTATTGTCTATTTGCACAGTTCAGACAGTAAGCAATAGCATAGTAAAGTGCTCGGACAAATAAACCAATCTTTGCGCTGATTTCTTTACTGTATTTTACCGATTAAATTGTAACTAAGTGGTAAGTTTGATTATCGAGGCATCACTTTAGTGGATTGAGCCGTTATCTTCACAAGATTCTTCATTTAAATCTTTCTTATCAAGTCTTTCTTATCAAATCGTAGCCCTTTGTAACTCTGTTCTTTACACCTTAGTCCTTCACATCCTTATGGTTCAAACTGACTCATTCTAAAGTGCGAGCTGTCATCTGAGTGTCACGGCTTTGTCATCCCAGCGTCTTTTATGCTGACTAGTTTAGTGGGCTTTAGCTTCACCCTACTAAAAATAAAATATTCAGGAATGACACGATGAAAACACAACGACTTCCGCTAGCCGCAGCCATTATGGCGAGCTTATTACTTGGAGCCTGCAGCGGTGATGATGGCGCAGCAGGTGATAAAGGCGACAACGGCTTAAATTCACTGGTTAAAGTGACGGCATTGAATATCGGTGATGCACATTGTCCCGCCGGTGGTCAGCGAATCGATACCGGATTAGATGCTAATAATAATAGACAATTAGATGACAACGAAATTGCAGCAGCGCAAACCCAATATGTTTGCCAGCCACAAACTGCAGGCTTAAAAGCTGAGTTAATTGGTCGTCATCAGACTGGCGTTTATGGCTTAAGTGCCGCCGAAATCGTTGAATATCACAGTGCATCTAACCGTATTTTTGTGGTCAATGCCATTAGCGGCAAAGTGGACATTATAAATGGCAGTTTATTAGCAACGGCATCCAATGCCGCTGATCCGTTAGCATTGAATAATCTCGAAAAATTTGGCGAACTTGATGTGGCTAAAGACGTTGGCCAAACCTTTATGGGTAGCGTTAACAGTGTGAGTATTTCAGGCAACTTGTTAGCGGCTGCGATTGAACGTGGCGATGCTGCCGGCAATAAAACCCAAGCCAATGGTTTTGTCGCTTTTTATCAGCTTAACGGCACAGATGCACCGCAGTTTATCAGCGCGGTAGAAGTCGGCGCTTTACCCGATAACCTGGCATTTACCCACGATGGTAAAACCTTATTAGTAGCCAATGAAGGCGAGCCAAATCCAGCCTATACCTTAGATCCTGAAGGCAGTGTGGCGCTGATTGCAATTACTGACGGTAAGCCTGCAGCCACTGCGACTATTATCGGTTTTAGTGAATTTAATCAGGGCGGTGCACGTGCCAGTGAGATCACGCCAGACATTAAAATCAATGGTCCAATGGCGAGTGTGGCGCAGGATTTAGAACCTGAATATATCGCGATTAGCCAAGATAACCGCCGTGCGTTTGTCAGTTTGCAAGAGAACAATGCCATTGCCGTAATTGATATCGCCAATGCCAAAGTCGCCAAGATTTTACCACTAGGCCTTAAGGATTATGGACTTGAGGTGAATAAAATTGATGCGAGTGACAAAGACAATCTTGTCAACCTGCAAAGCTACACAGGCGTCTATGGTATGTATCAACCCGATACTGTCGCGACCTACCGTTGGAACAATACCGACTTTATCGTTACGGCCAACGAAGGTGATTCCCGTGATTATGCAGGCTTTTCTGAGGAAGCCCGCGCAGGGGATTTAGTGCTCGACCCAAATCATCCACAATTTGCCGCTGCAAAAGATAAAACGCAGTTAGCACGCCTTAAAGTAACTACTAGCATGGGGGATGACGATAAGGACGGCGATTACGACAAGATAGTCAGCTTCGGTGCTCGCTCATTCTCGATTTGGAGCGCAGACGGTCAGCAAGTCTTTGACAGTGCGAGTGATTTTGAACGTATTACCGCGGCACTTTTAGGCAGTAACTTCAACAATAATAACGAAGAAAATAAAGGTGATAGCCGCAGCGATGACAAAGGACCAGAGCCAGAAGCCTTAGCCCTAGGTCAAATTGGTCAACGACTATATGCCTTTGTTGGTTTGGAGCGTACTTCAGGCTTTATGATCTATGACGTGACCAATCCCTTCGATGTGCATTTTATCGACTATGTTGTGAATCGTGATTTTGATGCCGACTTTGTTATCGATACTGATACGGGTGAAGTCAAAGGGGATGCAACAATGGCGGGTGATTTAGGGCCAGAAGGGATGAAGTTTGTCAGTGCCGATAAAAGTCCTAACGGTAATCCTTTGTTAATCATAGGCAATGAAGTCAGCGGCACGACGAGTGTTTACCAACTAAAGATTAAATAATGGTGCGCTAGTGGTTTATAACTAATTACTTGTTCATCAAGCTTGTCAGTCACATCAGCGCCAGTAGCATACATGCTACTGGCGCTTTTTTATGCTCTCTAATTTTATAAATTAGCCATTTAGTGTGAATTAACTTCATCTGACATGGCGCATAAAAATTGGCTGAGTTCGGAGGTTTTTAAGCGCTATTACACCACTGAATAGGCATTTTGTACCAAGGAGTGAATAGTCGCCTCGATACAGTCAATCGCATGTTGAAATTGAGTGTCGTTTTCGGCGCCGCCAAGGCTCAAGCGAATAAAATTGTCATGGCAATTAAAGTCATCTCCATTACGGATCAAAATGCCTTTGGCAGCTAGCGCAGTGACGAGGTGATGGGCCTTGATATCTTCTGGCAGTTGTAGCCAACCGTTCAGTCCTCGCCAAGTTTGGGTTAATCCCAGTCGTTCGCCCATGGCGATACAGAGACGTTGCCGTTGGCGAACTATGGTATCGCGATCGGCAGTGATTTGGCCTTTCTTAATCAACCGACAGGCTATTTCAATGTTCAGCGGCGATACCATCCAGCATTGGCTATGAATCGCGAGTCGCACTTGGGCGATAAGTGGTTCAGGCACCAGAATAAAACCTTGCCTTAGGCCGCCAGAAAACAATTTGGACAGGCTAGAAATATAAATCACCCGTGGGATAGCCAGCTGTTTTGCTAATTGCCACAGGGGCGAATGCCACTCTTCGGGTAAACAATAATTCACATCATCTTCAATGATATAAAACTGATACTGCTCAGCCAATTCGAGGAGTTTTTGCCGCTGCGGCTCACTGTATTGAATACAGGTAGGGTTTTGATTATTCAGGGTTAGATAAACTAACTCGGGATGATGGATTTGCACTAACGCCTCAAAGCGGGCGAGATCCACACCTTCATGGGTGAGGGGCACACCAATGCTGGTCACGCCGAGTTGCTTAGCGCAAATTCTCACGCCTGGATAACTGTATTGCTCGTGCAGCAGCACATCGCCCGTCGATAAAAATGCACTTAAACAGGCAAAAATCGCTTGCTGGCCGCCGTGGGTGAAGATCAGTTGCTCAGGCGTTTGTTGTATGCCGCGTTGGTTAAGCCATTGGTGAAACACTTGTTGGTGTTGATCTAATGGACTGGCGCGATAACCCAGTAACTGGCTGAGCTTTGTCGGGTCTTTTGCTAATTGGCTGAGGCAATCACTGAGGGTGCTAATTTGATCTGTGAGTGGCTGCTGGCAGGTCGCCATATTCAATTGTACTTTACCGATCTCTGGTACTGGGGAGGCGTTGACATAGGTGCCATCACCGACGCGCGCTTCGACGTACCCCCTTTGTTCCGCCAATGCATAGGCGCGGGTCACAGTGCCAATAGTGATGCCTAAAGCATCGGCTAAACGGCGCTGCGGGGGCAGTTTACTGCCTTGGGTTAACACCTTCTGCAAAATGCCTTGTTCTATAGCACTGACTAAGCGCTGATATTTCGGGCCTGAAAAAGCTGTTAGGTCTGGCGTCCAGATTGTACCCATGACAATAAATCCATTGATCTCTAATATTCTCCGTATATTATTTATTGCATCTGTTTATGTCAATAAATGTATGCATACAATTTGAGGTGAATATGAATGCCGCACTACTTTACGATCCACAATTATGGACTTTGATGGCCTCGACTGCGCTGTTTTGCGCCACTATGTCTATGACGCCCGGACCAAACAATGTGCTATTGGCCAGTTCCGGTGCGCATTTTGGTGTGATGCGCACTGTGCCGCACATTGCAGGGATCCGCTTGGGTTCGACTTCTTTACACCTTGCGGTGTTATTTGGGCTTGGAACCTTGTTTGAAGCATTACCGGTATTGCACCAAGTATTGAAATATTTCGCTTTGGCGTATTTGCTGTATCTCGCGTACAAATTAGTGACGTCGCCAGTGCAGAGCACGCATCTTGATGACGGCCGAAAACCTATGACCCTGATTGAGGCCGCTTTATTCCAATGGATTAACCCTAAGTCTTGGATGTCGACAATTACCCTGTGCAGCGCATTCACATTAGGCGGCGATGGCTTTTGGCTCAGTGCTTTTCTTGGGGTATTAACCTTTAACTTAGTGGGATTTCCGGCGTCATTTACTTGGGTGTTTGTCGGTGCGGCGATCAGTAAGAAACTCAATACGGATAGACGTAAGCGTCATTTTAATTGGTTTATGGGCAGTTTACTTTTAGTGTCACTGCCGATGATATTGCGCTAACTTAGTGTTTATTCAGCGCCTAACTCCATAAATATTCTGAGGAAAATACTCGCGTAATGATTGGCTTTATGCCATAACCAACATACTATTGCTGGCTTTTAGGTAATGACCTTTTCGCTGAATATTTTCAGTCTCGGTTATACTGATTAGTGCTTATCTTGATGGTGTGTATGGAGGTTGCCGAGTGAAGTTCCCTAGTTTGATTTCGTTTATGCCGGGATTGGCGCAATTATTACAATATGAAAAGCAATGGCTTAGGGATGATGTGCGCGCAGGCTTGTCCGTTGCCGCTGTGGCACTCCCTGTTGCTATTGCCTATGCCCAGCTCACAGGCGTCAATGCTGCTGTGGGTTTGTACTCCTGCGTTTTGCCTATGCTGGTATACGCGCTATTTGGCACCTCAAAGCAATTAATCGTGGGTCCAGATGCGGCGACCTGCGCCGTTATCGCCGCCGTTGTTACACCCCTCGCTGCGGGCGATAGCATGAAGCACTGGCAGTTAGTCATGACCATGACGGCCATGACAGGCTTTTGGTGCTTGATCGCGAGCCGTTTTAAGCTGGGTGTGCTCGCTGACTTTCTGTCAAAGCCGATTTTGATGGGATTGCTGAACGGGGTCGCGATCACCATTATCGTCGGACAATTTTCGAAGATTTTTGGTTTTACCTTCGACGAGCGCTATTTAATCGAACGCCTCAGCGGCGCCCCTTCTTATTTATCAAAAACCCATTGGCCGACCTTGACTATGGGGATTGTGACACTGGCGACCTATGCCTTAGTCAAACGGTTTCGTCCCCAATGGCCCGCATCTATGTGCGCGATGGCGATGGCGGCGTTTCTTGTTTGGGTATTTAACCTGACGAGCTTTGACATTAGTGTTGTCGGAGAGGTGACCTCTGGTTTACCTTCATTCCAAGCACCGGCTTTTGATTTGGGGATCGCCCGTGAGTTGGTGGTGCCAGCGCTCAACTTAGCCATGGTGAGCTTTGTGAGCATGATGCTGACCGCCCGAAGTTTTGCGGCAAAAAATGGTTACGATATAGATGCAGATAAAGAATTCAGGGCGTTAGGGTTAGCCAATATCGCATCTGCCATCTCCCAAGGGTTTGCGGTGAGCGGCGCCGATTCCCGCACTGCGGTGAACGATGCCAATGGCGGCAAGAGCCAGTTAGTGTCCATCATAGCGGCGGTATTGATTGGCGTTGTGGCGCTGTTTTTTACTGCGCCGTTGAAGTACATCCCTAGCGCAGCATTAGGGGTGGTATTGGTGATTGCCTCTATTTCGCTTATCGATCTTAAGTCGCTGTGGAATCTGCGTGTGCGCGATAAGTCAGCTTTCTTGCTTGCGTGTATTACCTTGTTCTCCGTGCTGTTTATTGGGGTGATTCCTGGGATCACTTTGGCCGTGTTACTGGGGTTATTCCAGTTCCTTGCTACGGTAATGCGCCCCACGGATCAAGTGCTTGGTTTAGATCATAAGGGCGTTATCCGCAGCGTCGATGATTCGGGTAAAGCCAAATCTGTGCCTGGCGTGTTTATGTATCGCTTTAATTCGCCGTTAACTTACTTTAATGCAACGTATTTTAAGCGCCGTTTACTGGAAAAATTTATTCGGGAATCTGAGCCGGTCGATTGCATCATTATTGATGCCGTGCCTTGTTTTACCCATTTAGATTTAAGTGTGATGGCCATGTTGGCAGATTTACATCAATTGCTTAAAAAGCGTGGAGTACGCTTAGTGCTTGCGGGGCGTAAACGACAGATGTTGAGTTGGTTCGAGCAAGCGGGCATGCAGACAGGGGAAGGCGGCATTCTGATCCGGCCAGATTTGTATCTCGCCCTTAAAATGAACCAAAGCTATAAACAAGCCTTGGCAGAAGGGCAAGCGCCTGTAATCCAAAAAGTCCCCGATGATGCTGTGCTGTTGCATAGCCATTTATAGCGAATGATTTAAATTTTAAGGTTTTGTAAAAGAGGGGTCATTAAAATAGCGCAGCCTAAGCTTGCGCTATTTTTTTCGTGTTTCAATACTTGTTTAAGTTCTTGTAAGTGTTTGTTTAAACGCTTATTTATGTGCTTTGATTCGTATTGAAATGAGTCTTTGAATTGGGCGGGTCATTGATGCTGTAGCAAGTGTTGTCGCCCAATGTGACGGTGTTTGACGGCTTAGTCTTTGAGAATTCTATCGAGGGGAATAAAACCGTGATAACCGTAATATCCCATAGGACCGAGGATCAGACTGAGTAGGCACCATAACCATTTTTTGTTGGTGCTGAGATCCACTTTACTCTTGAAGGCTCTAAGGGCGAAAAGAAAATGCAGTAGCATCAGGCCCCCAAGCATAATAATGATATTGATATCCATATGTTCCAACTGCCTTATCCTTGTGTTCTATCATTCACGCCTTTGAAATACATTAAGCGCGGTTACATTTATCTTGAGAAGCTTGCCTAGCGATCTGTAGCTAAATTAGCCACCTCACTAACTGTCAAATACCTTACTCGAATATTTTACCGATGGCTATAACATAAAATAAAAATAATCTTTAAATCTTATTGGCTTACATGTCTCCTAACAAGCAAGTTGGAGAATGGCTAGCGTCCCAGATCACATATTTTTCCATCGCTCGAATAAATATTTCACTCGAAATGAGGTTTTCTAGCCAAGCGGCGAGTCGCGGAAAATCATCGCTCAGTGCACGTTTGAGATCGACTGCGGCAAATTGGCGTATAAAAGGCACGATGGCGTAATCAGCAAGGCGAGGTGTATCGGCGACTAAAAAGGAGTGTTGTCCTAAGCATGCTTCAAGTTGCGTGAGGAAATGGCTCGCTTGCTGGTAATAGTCAGCTTGCGTTTGCTCAGGGTAGCGGTCGGCATATTTATAGCGGTCGAGCCATGGCTTAAATTGCTGATCATTTTGCGCGATAAGTTGCGCCATTTTATCTTCAATTACAGGGCTTTGTTGACATAGCAGATCTAAGGGATCCGCTTGCGTGAGTGCCCAGCGCATGATCTCAATACTTTCGGCAATCACTTCGCCATTGGCTAGCACTAATACCGGCACTGTCCCTTTGGATGAAGCGGCCAGCATTTGCGCTGGTTTAGCTTTGAGGGTGATTTCGCGGACTTCAACATTGCATTGGGCGAGTAAGAGTCCCAAACGCGCTCGCATGGCATAGGGGCAACGACGAAAAGTGTATAAGACGGCTAGAGCCATTAGGATTTCCTCTACTGTGCGGCGCTAATGCGACGCAAGTTAGTGCGATGTACGCAGATGTCGGCTTGTGTCCTCTACATGTACATGCTTATTGACGACGCGAGTGTGCCAGTACGAATGCCGCGTGCCAATCAGGCAGTGTGCAAAGGGCGCAGATGGTAACGCTTTCATGTTGAAATTTCTGCTTAATTTGCCAGCAGAAAATGATTTTTCTTACCTCCGTGCGTAAAGAATTAAAGACCCTGTATTTTATCTGTGTTTATCTTGCTGTGACTCAGGTAGAATTCCGCGCTATTTTGGGATCTGTAGCCAGTCTACAGATGATTAATGTGTTTATGCACTGGAAATTAAGTTCCAGCCAGCAAAGAGGGTGTTATGGCTAAAGTTGTCGTGTGTGCGTTATATAAATTTGTGTCTTTACCGCATTTTGAATCTATCCGAGCGCCATTGCTCGCTATGATGGAACAGGCCGAGATCAAAGGCACTCTGCTCCTCGCAAGCGAAGGAATTAATGGCACAGTTGCCGGTACCCAAGAAGCGATCGAAGCATTATTGGTTTGGCTTAACGGCCAAAATGGCCTAGACAATATCGTGCACAAATTGTCATTCGACGATGAAATGCCGTTCTACCGCACTAAAGTCAAACTGAAAAACGAAATCGTGACTATGGGCGTTGAAGGTATTGATCCACTTAAAGTGGTTGGCACCTATGTGAAGCCTCAAGATTGGAATGCGCTGATTTCTGATCCGGATGTGATTTTAGTCGACACCCGTAACGATTATGAAGTGCAAATCGGCACTTTCAAAAATGCCATTAATCCTGTGACTGAAACCTTCAGAGAATTCCCGGAATATGTGAAGCAAAATCTTGATCCTGCTAAACATAAGAAGGTCGCCATGTTCTGTACCGGTGGTATTCGCTGTGAAAAATCAACCGCGTATTTGAAAGAGCAAGGCTTCGACGAGGTGTATCATCTTGAAGGCGGTATTCTTAAATACCTTGAAGAAGTCAAAGCGGAAGAAAGTTTGTGGGAAGGCGAGTGCTTTGTATTTGATAACCGCGTTGCGGTAAATCATGACTTGAAGAAAGGCCAATACGATCAATGTAATGCTTGCCGTATGCCAATCACTGAAGCTGAAAAACAGAGCCCTGCCTATGTGCAAGGTGTCAGCTGCCCACATTGTATCGATAAAATTTCTGATGAGCAGCGTAAACGTTTTGTTGAGCGTGAGCGTCAAGTGAATCTGGCAAAAGCCCGTAACGAAGCGCATATCGGCAGCGATGTAAATCAAGTGATTGAAGCGCGCCGCGAGAAAAAAGAAGCGCAGCGTCGACTCGCCGCCGAGAAAAATAATGCGAAAAAATCGCAAGTGCTTTAACTTTATATTTCATTGGATTAGCTGCGAGTTAGTCATGAGTTCTCACTGAGTTCGTTTCTCGCTCAGGCAGCTCATACATTGCTCTCGATTTGAATATGGTTGCACTATGGCCCGACTCGTTCGGGCCATTTTTTTATGCCGATTTTAGTTTTAGTGTGAATGTGCATTAACCCATTATTTAACTCATTATTTATCATAGCGCTATGCCGAAAATCTTAAATTTATGATAACTTTCAGTCGCTAGTATTAAAAAACGCGAGTATTACTAGTATTGAAAAATGAAGTCGAGTGCCATTAAACGACAGGGAGCGATTCAGTGCAAGGTAGGCAAAGCGCATGAGCATTTGGAAAGAGCTATACGATATTTTCGATAAGGAACGCAGTCGCTGGCAGCAATCGAGCGCCAGTAAGCAGGCGATTGCCTTTGAGTTAAAAGCCAATTTGGGTTTTCTGGCCGATGCGTTAAGCAGCGGTTTATCGCAAAGCGCGATCGCCAGCGGTTTAGAATACAGTATTTTTGAGGCAAAACTGAAAGAGGGCGCCGCACTCACTGTGTTAAATCGCCGTAAAGTGACCCTGAAGTTTATTGGCGAATTTGCCGAGTTTGCTAAGTATGTCGGTAAAGAGAACGACGCTTTAGTCGAGAATGCTTATTCTAAAATCAAATCACTGCAGAAATTAGTCGCGGCCGAGCCCAATAAAAGCCACGACCTGAGGATTAAATCCCTGTTTCGCTTCTTAGTCTTTTTAGTGGCGCACCTTGAGGATCAGCCATTGAGTCGCACATCAGCGAAAAAAGCTTAAGGCTGATTAATGGCATTGACTAGCTTGTTATTTGAGAGACAAAAAAGGCGCCTGTGGCGCCTTTTCTATGCTTGCTAACATCATTGCTCATCTTTTTAGCGCAGTCTTTAAGAGGCGTGTTTACGAGTCATATTTCAACACACTCTTTAAAGGCCGCTATTGAGTTTAACGCTTAGGTGGCTCATCAGCTTTATTGGCTTCTGAGTCAGTAGTACAGGGCTTATTTGAAGCCGTTTCTGCGTCATTCTCAGCTGTCGAAGGCTTGATCTGCTTATCTTTACTATGTTGGCCGAATTGTGGCAATTTGAACTTAGCACTGTATTTCAACGCGGCAAGATTGCTGGCGATAACACCGACGATCAAAATAATAATGATCCAGACTTCTAAGGTCGACATACTCAGCTCCTGTTTCGAATAGACTCGCGCGCAAGACTCTCGGGTGACTAATCAACCGCTAAACGTTGCTCACATTTACGAATGTCTTCTGGCGTATCCACTTCAATAGAATCAAAGGCGCTAATGGCGATTTTGATTTTATGACCATATTCTAAAGCACGCAATTGCTCGAGTTTTTCCAGATCTTCTAGACGACCTAATGGTAGGGCGGCGAAGGCCTGAACGAATTTGCGGGTATAAGCATACACACCTAAGTGCTTATAAACGGGGTAATCTTGGGTGTCGCGGCCAAAAGGAATACGCGAACGAGAGAAATACAAGGCATAGTTGTTGTTATCAAACACCATCTTCACATGCATAGGATCGTCAAGCTCGGCTTTATTGACGATTTCAAAGCCTAAGGTGGCCATTTCAAACTCCCCTGGGTGACGCTCGAAGAGGCTGATGACTTGCTCGATGGAGGTTGGGTCAATTAGAGGTTGATCGCCCTGTAGATTGATCACTAAGTCGTCATCTTTCAGTCCCAGTTGGTTTATCGCATCATTGATACGATCTGTACCCGATGCCGCTTCTGGGCTGGTCATGACCACTTTGCCGCCAAAACCTTCAACTGCCGCTTTAATGCGGTCATCATCGGTAGCGACATAAATATTGGTGAGGCCTTTGGCTAACGACGCGCGTTCATACACGTGTTGGATCATTGGCTTGCCGTTAATCGGGGCTAAGGGTTTGCCCGGGAAGCGGCTTGAACCGTAACGAGCCGGGATTAACAGAGTCACATTCATCAAATTATCCTACTTTTATCAAAGATATACAGTGTAGATATACAATGCATATAGACAAAAGGGCTCACGATTGAGCCCTTTTAACATGTGTTAGAGCTTAGATGCGACGGAACAGGGCAGTCAACATTTCGTCTGTGACTTTCTCTTCCCAACCCGCGCCATAAACGTTAGCCCATAGTGGACCCATGCTCTTAGTCACGGCAACCATTTTTGCTATGGTTTCGTCTGGCAGATCTTTACAGATGTTCTTCGGCAGTGTGATGTTGTGTTTCTTCATCATCAAACGGAACTCTTCAACACCTTCTGGATAGAATTCTTCTAACACGTCAAAGGCGATACAGTTGCCGATACCGTGGTGGTAACCCAGGATATAAGACAGACCGTAAGAAACCGCGTGACAGGCACCCACTTGGCTGTAAGCGATACTCATGCCGCCCATGAAAGACGCCATCATCAGCTTGTCGTCTTTATCTACATGGTCGTCTAAGTACACTTGGCGACATAAATCCATGGCTTTTTCAGCGTAGGATTTAGAGAATTCGTTTAAGAAGGTACCTTGTAAAGATTCAACACAGTGGATATAGCAATCCATACCTGTGTAGAACCATTGGTCCGTTTCAACGCCTTCGATTAACTCAGAATCCATGATGATTTGATCGAATACTGTGTAATCTGAGTTCAGACCTAGCTTACGCACAGGACCACATAACACGGCGGTGCGTGACGCTTCTGCACCAGTACCAGAAATCGTTGGGATACCAATGTGGTGTACCGCTGGGTTCTTGATTAAGTCCCAACCTTGGTACATGGCAGAGCCACCTGGGTTCGTCAGCATCAGCGATACCGCTTTAGCCACGTCCATGGTTGAACCGCCACCTAAACCCACTACGCTGACAGGCAGTTTGCTATTAAAAGCTTGAACTTGCTCTGTTAACGTGTCGATTTGAATGGTGCTTGGCTCTTCATCAACGTTAACCCAAATCACCATATCTTGTGCTTTAGCTGGGATACGGCCTTCAAGGGCTTTGCCTTGATGCACGTCATCGACTAAAAATACCACGAAGTCGTCGGCGGTTTTACGTTCAGCAGCTAACACATCATCCAATTGGACGAATGAGCCACGGCCGAAGATCATTTTTTCAACTACTTTAAAATTCTTAAAACTCATTGCAACAAACTCCCGTAGAATTATTGGGCAAATGCTTTCTTGATGTTTTCGATACGCTCGGCGATCTGAGCATCGGTCCAAGACAACTTGATGAGCATAGAAATGGTGCGGCTCATAATGGCATCGGATTTAGGCACAGAAACTTGAGTATAGTCAGGTCTATCGGCGATTAATGTGATTGGTAACGCAGCAGATGCCTTAAGCTCCTGAATGTGTTTCCAGTTTTTCAAATAATGCCAGTTGTTTACATACCAGTAGAAGCAGCCATCGACGCCGTTTTCAGCCAGTTTTTTGCTGATTTCAATAGTACGCGCTTCGGTTGGCAACATAAAGGTTAAGAAGCCAGCCGAGTCGCCTTCTGGATCGGGGATCAGGCGGAAGGTGACTTCTGGGATAGCAGCGGCCATCGCATCTTTAATGGTTTTTTTGTTTTTACGTTGGATATCGATAATGGTATCGAGTTTACGTAATTGCGCTAAACCTAAGGCGGCGTTCATTTCCGAAATACGGAAGTTCAAGCCAATGATTGGGTGTGACTCAGCGCCGCGGTCTTTACCTATGTGGTCATGGCCGTGATCGGAGAACATGTGCGCGTTGTTGTAGATTTCAGTGTTGTTAGTGATCACAGCGCCACCTTCACCACAGGTGATGGTTTTGACTGAATCGAATGAGTAACAACCCACATCACCGATAGTACCTAAGGCTTGGCCCTTGTAGCTGCCACCAATGGCTTGGCAAGCATCTTCTAAAATCTTGATGTTATGTTTTGCACAGACGGCTTTGATCTCGTCCATCTTCGCCATAGAACCACACATGTGCACTAAGTTAATCGCTTTAGTGCGTGGGGTAATCGCGGCTTCAATACCTTCTGGAGATAAACACAGTGTCTCGTCGATTTCGGCAAAAATGGGGATCGCGCCTGCCATAAAAATCGCTTCAACTGAGGCAACAAAGGTAAAAGGTGGCACGATAACTTCGTCGCCAGCGCCAATGCCCGCAGCCATCATGGCCGTTTGCAGTGCAGCGGTACCGCTTGATAAAAGGTGAGCATGCTTCACGTTCATTTTCTCGCAGAGCAGTTGCTCCATATCGCGAGTCTTCCAGCGATCATTACGCATATGGTCGAAGTTGTAACGGAAGGTAAAACCGTTTTCCATAACGTCAGCGACTTCCTGCTTCTCTTCAGGACCAAATAATTCAAAACCGGGCATGGAAGGTATCTCCTTAGAATATGTCGCGCATAGGTCGCGCTGCAATTAACTGGCGGATTATAACTGGGGTAATAGACCCTTGCGATGTTTTATTGCTGAAAATTGCCATGGAAAAAGAAAAACCTGCACAGGGGCAGGTTTTATCTGAGCATAGATGGCACTCAGCGGGAGCTTAAAAGCACATATTCAGGCTGTTAGCGTGGATTAGCTAAGCCGTGTTCACGGTCGACCGTGACATCTAAATCTGTCAGTAAACCGTTATCAATGCCGTAAATCCAGCCGTGTACTGCCACTTCTTGGCCGCGATCCCAGGCTTCTTGCACTATGGTTGAACTGGTCACATTAGCAACCTGTTCAATCACGTTGAGCTCGCACAGGCGATCAAAACGTTTAGCTTCATCCATCTGTTGTAATTCTTCCTGATAAATACGGTAGATATCACGTAAATGCCCGAGCCAGTTATCGATTAATCCTAAGCGTTGCTGACCCATGGCCGCGCGCACACCACCACAGCCGTAGTGACCCACTACCATAATATGCTTCACCTTGAGCACATCAACGGCGTATTGCAGCACAGATAAGCAGTTAAGATCGGTATGGATAACCATGTTGGCGATATTACGGTGAACAAAGACTTCACCCGGCATAAGATCAATGATTTGGTTAGAAGGTACGCGACTATCCGAGCAGCCAATCCACAGGTATTCAGGATGTTGTTGTTTCGCTAATTGCTCGAAAAAATCTGGATTCTCTTGGCGTATACGTCCGGCCCAGCGGCGGTTGTTGTCGAATAAAGGTTTGAGTAGTTTCATTTTAACCTATTGTTTTATTGACATATAAAATGTCTTCTCATGCTCTAATTCATGCAAGCAGCACATTTTTAGCAAGAGTATACCAGCAAAATTGGCTCTGCTGGTCTATCCAATTAAGGTTTGAATCGGGATATTGAGCAATCGAGATTATTTTTTATTAATAGTTCTGTAAATGAATAGGTTCCCTCTGGGGATCTAAGCGCCATTTGTTCGCGTGTTTGTGGGTGATATTGCGCTAAAGCTGAGTGAACACCTTGTCCGCTAAAAATTAAGGCGGACAAGGATGATGTGTTATGGGTTAGAACTTACTGATCACTTTTACACTATCGTTCACCTCGCTGACGTCAACAAACCCGGTCATATTCGGATTGGCGGCAATCAATGAGAGCATTTCAGCGCTCGAGTCGACGACTTTGGGTGGTTGACCTTGGCCTGAAAAGACCAGTTTTGACCAATAGGCTTTGAGCTGACTCTCAGTTTTATTGAGGATTTGCTTCACGAACGCATCACGAGCGGGTGAGCCTTCGGGCTGATCGAGCGCAACCACAGTCCCTCCACTCGGGAAAGACTTGAGTTTACCTAAATAGATACGTGAAATATCGGCAGCACTAAATTCGGATGTATTTGAAGGATGTACCACGACGGCAATTTCGGCTTGCACATAGGCACTGCCAAGTAAAAGTGCACTAGCAACTAAGGTTTTCATCATCAACCGAGATCTTATTAATAGTTTCATGTTTAACTCCTTAAAAAACTAAGTCTATTGCCATACTCAGCAACTGTTCATCGGAGGACGGTTTGTCATTGCTGTAGTTGGTATACTCCAGTTTTAGTGCGGCTGAGGGATGGAAATCCCAGCGTGTTCCTATGATGTAGTAGGCGCTATCTTCTTGCTGTGCTTCAAGCGCTGCTTGTGTTTCAAAAACAAGCGGTGCGAGTGCAGCTTGGTTTGCCGGTGGCAGACCATTGTAAACAGGTAACATAGCGTCATAGGCATCGTATTGGGGCTCACCTTTATCAATACCGTAGGTCAAGTGGAAGGTGAAATCGTGATAGCGGATCCCGCCGGAAACAAAGGCTGAATCTTGAATATTAAAGCTACTGGGATCGACATCAATTCGCGTGTATTCGGCCAAAATAAACCATTTTTCAGCATCATATTTAACGTTAGCGCCTATGAGTAACGCGCTGTCGTTAATGGGTAAAAGATCATCAACTACTTGCTGAGTAAAGAGTCCGGTTTGAGAAATTGCATTACCTAAGCCAAGCTGTGCGGGTAATTCGTAGGAGAAATCGGTGACTATGCCGATATTCAAGCCGTACTCAAACCCTGAGGTCACAAAATTAAAGTTCATTATGTGGCCCTCGGCGGAGAAGGGCGCAGGAGGTGTTGATGAACCCGTAGGCGAGTAGTCAGAAACTGAAGTGGTAATATACTTATAGGTCAAACCGACTTCGGTATCGCCCCATAAATCGGCATAAACTAAGCCGACACCTTCACCTGAATTAAATGGCAGTGAATAAACTCCGCGGGGCGGGGCGGGGTGATCCAGTGATAGGCATAACCTACGTCAATATAATCTGAATATTTATAGAGGTTAAAGCGTTGGCGGCCCGCCATCAGCATAAGTTTGTCGCTGATGTCATAGGAGATATAAGCCCATTCGAATTCGGCACTGTAATCGTTATTGCCTCTGGATAGCACTTGCGCCGTGGCTCTTAGGCCACTACCTAGATCGGCGGTAAATTGTAAGGCAACTCTAGAATCATTATTAAAGTTGATTTCTTTGTCATAACCATAATAGCTTTTATCGTCACTGAGACTCGAGCCTGCGACAATAGAGGCAAATCCATTTATTTGAACATCAGCATAAAGAGACGGTATATAAAGTGTGCTGAATACGCAGAGGGCAACTGTACTTTTTCTCATGGCAGAATACCTTGTTGAGGGAATACAGTATAAAGGTAGTTGATAATTAGTAGATTTCACCTTTGTGCAACATTTTTTGAGGCGCTGACGACAAAATGATGATTTATACTTGTTAATGCTGATTTTATGGGGAAGTCTTTGAAAGGTGAGTGGGCTAACCTGCGAAGCAAAATCAGCTAAAGCCCAATGTTTGCATGGGATAAATAGGGATTGAACCTGGGTTCGGTATTGATGATGTGGATTAAGCTGAAATAGCCATCTTCAAGATGCACATGCCCACATCTTGAAGATTTTATTGAGTGACAGTATTTAGCAACGGATCAGTGATGTTGTGCGAGAAAATCGGCTAAGTGTTGATTGATAAATTCGGCTTGTTCAAGGGTTGAGATATGTCCCGCCGCAGGAATATGCACCAACTGACTGCCATCGATGGCATCGCTCATCAGGTAGCTTTCTAGCACACTGCGTGCTTTATCCTCAACGCCCGCCATGATAAGGCAAGGCAGCGTTAGCTGCTCGGCATCTTCCATAGTATCGCGACGACCAAAAATCATTCGTCCCAGTTTCACTATCGTGGGGATTTTTTCTGCTGAGATTGTGGCAAGTGAGTGTTCAAAACCAGCGACCAGTTCAGGTGTGTCATGCGCGGCATTGTTTGCGAAGAACAAAGGTGAAATCGCACTGATAAGCGGCGCAGGAATCGCCTTAGCGGCGGTAATCATATCCAGCATGCCATCATATTTCGCGCGGGTCACTTCGGGTTCAAAACCAATAAAGCTGTTGAGCATGACTAAGGTTTTAACCCTTGTTGGTGCTTTCAGTACCAATTCTGCGCCCCACATAGCACCAACAGATTGTCCGATAACACTAAAGTCAGTGATATTGAGGGCATCCATTAAGGCCAACATGTGATCGGCAATATCGAGCAGGGTTTTACCATTATCGGGCAGTAAATCTGACTGACCATGACCCCACAGTTCTGGCACGATACAGCGGTAATGGGCACTTAGTGCGGCAATTTGAGGCGCCCACATGGCGCTATCCCACAAATAACTGTGGCCAAACAACAATACAGGGCCTGTACCGACATCAAGGTAACTTAATTTACGATCGGCAATCATGAGCTGCTGACGGTGTGACGAAAAATCCATAAAACCTACTTAATTAAATATATCATTATGTTAAGCCGTATTCTGGCGCCCATTTTGGCGATAGAGCGCTGGACTTAACCTTTACAAAAATCTGCGGCTATTATTCCACAGCTAAGGCTGAGCGATACGCAATACGTATTCATCCACTAGATAGTCTAATCGTGCGAGTACCGCATCTTTGAGCAACATATCACTGTTTTCTAAAAGGATTGCCAGTTCGGCACGATCGAATTGCGGCAATAATAATTGTGATACAGGGAAATGGCTGATGTGCCAAGGCTCAGGACTGACCGCGCTTTGTCCCTGTTGAAACGGGAAATAAAAGCCAAAATCATGGGCATTTTCCACCAGCCAAGCATGTAATTTTGCACAGGGGCCAGTTTGGCCATATTCAGCTTCGATAAGCCGCAGGGCTTTGACATCAATTTGATCCGCATCGAACACATCGAGATCGGTACCCCAGTGGTGACGTGAAGCACCGGGCAGCGCCGACCAGAGCAAAATCAAGTCGACGATGGCATCGTCACTCAATCCCTTTATGCTTACCGCCTGCTCATTGGCATCCAATACCGCGCGTTTACCGCTGGCCTTGGCATTCCAAATTGCCAGTTGTCGCTCAAAAGGGCGATGGGCAGAGCAGATGGCGAGTGCTATGCCCGCATCTTTGGCTTTTTGAGCCATCGCATTAAAGGCGATGGCGGTGTTCGCTTCGAGCCAAAAGCTATGATACCCATGGTGATACGGACTTAAATATTCCACCAATTCAGTGGCGTTTAAGCCGTAAAGCCTAGCGGTTTCGGGACGGATCTCGAGGTGTGTTAGCACAATAGTTGTTCCAAAATCACTTCATAACACAGGGCTAGCTGCTCAAGGTCGTCCACTTTAACGCATTCATTCACTTTATGAATGGTGGCGTTCACTGGGCCAAGCTCTAACACTTTAGCACCCGTTGGCGCGATAAAGCGTCCGTCCGATGTGCCGCCCGTGGTTTGTGGATCGGTTTCATAACCTGTGACTTGGCGAATTGCAATACGGGTCGCGTCAAGCAGTGGGCCATCGCCAGTTAAAAATGGCAGACCATTGAAAATCCAGCTGATATCGTAATCTAGCTCATGGGCTTTCAAAAGGGTTTCAACCCGCTCAATCAAGATTTCGGCGGTCACTTCGGTGGAGTAACGGAAGTTAAACATCACGTCCAGTGCGCCGGGGATCACATTCGATGCGCCGGTACCGCCATTAATATTGGCGATTTGGAAGCTGGTGGGGGGAAAGAACTCATTGCCATTATCCCAGTGCATCTGACTCAGCTCGGCTAAGAAAGGCGCGGCTTTGTGGATTGGGTTATCAGCAAGGTGTGGATAGGCCACGTGGCCTTGAATGCCTTTCACGGTTAAGTTGCCGGTTAAACTGCCGCGGCGACCATTTTTGACCACATCACCCAGCTTTAGGGTTGATGAGGGTTCGCCGACTAATGCCCAGGTGATCTTCTCGTTGCGCGCTTCTAAGGTATCAATGACTCGCGTCGTGCCGTTGATGAACGGACCTTCTTCATCACTGGTGATCAAAAAGGCGATAGAGCCATGATGATCGGGATGTTTAGCCACAAAGCGTTCGGTGGCAATGATCATAGCCGCCAGTGAGCCTTTCATGTCCGCTGCGCCGCGGCCATATAAGTAGCCATCAATGATGGTGGGCACAAAAGGCGGCGTGTGCCAGCGGCTCACATCGCCCGTTGGCACAACGTCTGTGTGGCCCGCAAAACAAAAAACGGGGCCTTCATTACCACGGCGAGCCCACATATTGGTGGTGTCTTCAAATACCATAGGTTCGATATTAAAGCCGATGGCGCTGAGTCTTTCAGCCATTAAGGTTTGACAGCCTTCATCAAGCGGCGTCACCGAAGGACAGGCAATCAGCGCTTTTGTTAGTTCAGTTACAGGATAATCGTCGGCTGGCATCATAGTGAAAATACTCTTTTATAGGCGGCTTCATCAAAGCCAATCAGCACGTGTTCACCGACGACCAAGACGGGGCGTTTGATCAGTGTCGGTTGCGCCAGCATAAGTTGAATGGCTTTGGCTTGATCGATATCGGTTTTATCTGCGTCACTGAGGGCACGAAAGCTTGTGCTGCGCTTATTGAATACGGTTTCCCAGCCCGAGGTTTTACACCAGAATTCGAGGTCTTCTTGACGTAGGCCGTCATCTCTAAAATCATGGAAATGAACTGGAAGTTGATGATTTTCAATCCATTTACGTGCTTTACGCACTGTATCGCAATTCTTAATACCGTAGAGGGTCAAAATGATGCTCCAGTGTGGATGGACGCTTGGCTGGCAAGCATTGATTTTGCTGGCATTGTGGCATTGTGCGGCGCATGTCACAAGTGGGATGTGTTGCCGATATCTGGTGAGTAACAAAACGCTAATTTTCTAGGGATAATCATCGCTATTGCCTTGCTTTGGCTTGACTTTTTAACACTTGTTTAACTTAAGTGCCTTGTATATATTGTTTTTTCATTAAAATCAGTTTGATATCTGGCGTTGACTCTAGCGCGACTTTTAAAGGATTAAAATGCACAGCGATGTTTCTTTGCAGCGATTTAAGCAATTTCCGCGCTTGATGTGGATATTTTTGTTTGGGTCGTTTATCACCCGTGGCAGTTATTACATGGTATGGCCATTTTTAGCTGTTATTTTATATGAGAAATTTGCGCTAAGTGCCACAGAGGTCGGCATGGTCTTGTCCAGCGCCGCGATTATTTCGGTATTTACCAGCTTTGTTGGTAGCTCATTATCCGACAGAATAGGTCGTCATAAGCTGATGTACGTGACGGGTATCCTCTATATCATTTCGTTTTCATTATTGGCTGAAGCCAATTCTGTTGAAGGGTATGTGGTTGTGATGACATTGTGCTCTATGGCCACTTCACTGTGGCGACCGCTAACATCCGCCGCTATTGGTGACATTATTGCCGATTCTAAGACGCGCGAATTGGCGATGCAGTCACTGTATTTCATCGTCAACGTTGGCTGCGCCGTTGGCCCTATGCTTGGGGTATGGCTTGGTCTTACGGGCAAGCAGTCCAGTTTTTACCTTACCGCAGTGGCCTTTGCCGTGTTGTTAATTATGTTGTACTGGGGATTTAACCATCAAACCCGTCAGGATGCGGCTTTGGCGGCTGGCGCCTCATCGAATGACAATTTAAGTGGCGGTACGAGTGGCACTGAAAGTGATGGTGCAAGTGGCTGTGTAAATGGCATAACAAGTGATGGTGTTAATCGTGGCGTGAATGGCTTATTGAGTGATACTGAGACGAGCACGAAAAAAGCGGCAGTCGTGAGCCGTAAGCAAATTATCGCCATTCTATTGCAAGATAAACTGCTGCAATGTTTAATTTTTGCCAATATTTTGTGTATGTTCATTTATGCCCAAATGGACAGTTCGTTGATCCAATATCTTACTCGCGCAGGTGCGCCTGATTTGCTGACGTTAATTTCTGGCATGATTTTCACCAATGCTATGGTGATTATCTCCACCCAATTTTTGCTATTGAAACTCATGGCCCGTTTTCCGCTCGTCAAACGGATTCAAATCGGATTGCTATTACTGATCGGCTCACAAATCTGGCTGGCATTTAATCCGCTGGATCTATTTTGGGGCTGGATTGGTGCGATTGTGGTGATGAGCGTCGCCGAGACGATTTTGTTTCCTACTATGAATGTGCATATTGACCGCTTAGCCCCTGATCATCTTCGCGGCGCCTACTTTGGGGCTGCCTCATTCTATGATTTAGGCTTTGCCCTCGCGCCCCTTGGTGGCGGCATAATATTGGATCATTTTGGCGGTCAGAGGCTGTTTTTGACGGGCGCGGCACTCTCGGTATTAGTGATTTATCTGTACAGTATTTTAGATAAATTGCCGCGACCTGATTTTGCCATGTTCAAAGTAGATTAGTTTACTAGAGTCATGTAGCCGTTATTTGCAAGTAACATGATGCTTAGCGTGAGAACGGCCGAAATAGATTCTCCTAAGTCTGTGTATCGGTACAGCTTGGCGAATGCAATACCGTTTTAGGCTCGGTTTTCAAAAACGTAAAAGGCTGGCTCATGATGGTGAGTCAGCCTTTTATTATTCAACAAACAACCGATAGATGATGCAATATTTTAAATTAGATCTGCACTGTAAAAATCACGTCTTTACCTGCGGTAACACTGCCTTGGGCCTTGTCTAGGTATTTGACGTCTTCCATGTTTGCCAAAACGACAGGGGTGAGTAGGCTGTCTACTTGATCTTTAAGATAATCAATGTCGAATGACAAAATTGGATCGCCGACTTTCACTTCTTGACCTTCCTGGGCTAAACGTTTAAACCCTTTGCCTCTCAGCTCGACTGTACCTACACCAAAGTGAACAAATAGCTCTAAACCTTGGGGAGACTCAATGCTGAAGGCATGATTTGTCTCAAAAATTTTACCTATGGTGCCGTCGATAGGCGCCAGAATTAATTCGCCTTTGGGGGCGATAGCGATGCCATCACCGACAATCTTTTCAGCAAAAACCACGTCGGGGACTTTTTCAATGGCGACAATATCCCCGGAAACGGGGGCATATACCATGATACCGCCAGCTAATTGAGTCTGGCCCGATACCAAGCGCCTTATTCGGCTTAAAAATCCCATAATCTAGAGCCTCTTTTGCTTGTTTTTGTCATTGTTTTTGTTCTGTAATGCAGCATAACGAATAAATGTCTCTATTTATAGCTTGTTATACACTGCTGTAAGCTTGCAATTCTATCTTGTTGTAATGCTGTGTGCGCTAATGCCGAAAATTGTGTGATGCTGCCTTGGCAAATGGCAGCTTTCACTTCTAAGAGTGAGCTTAAGTTAACACTGAGTTCGTCCAACCCCATGCCGATTAACAGTGGCGCAATTTGCGGTGAACTGGCGAGTTCACCGCACAGAGAAACTTTAACATTAGCGGCCTTAGCTTGGGTTATTGTCATGTTAATTAAGGCTAAAATGGCAGGCGAAAGGGACGGATAGTCACGGGTAAGCTGCGGGTTTGTCCTATCGGCTGCCATTGCATATTGGGTCAAATCGTTGGTACCAATGCTGACAAAATCGAGTCTTGGCAGCATAGCGTTGAGGTTGAATACCGCAGCAGGGGTTTCGACAACGATACCGTAGCTGAGTTCACCGTAGCCTTTCTCTTCTTCTTCCAGGGCATCTTGGCACTGGGCAATCAGTGCAAACACTTCATCCAATTCTTCGACTTGATTGACCATAGGGAACATCAAACGGATCGGACCATGGTTAGCTGCACGCAAAATGGCCCTCAACTGGGTTTTAAATAATTCTGGGTGCGCCAAGGTGTAGCGAATGCCGCGAAGACCCAAGGCGGGATTATCTTCAATTTCTTGGCATAAACAGGGGAGTTCTTTGTCTGCACCTATATCTAAGGTACGGATGGTAAAGGTTTTACCGCCTAGGGCGTGCAATGCATCGCAATATATGCTGTATTGGGCTTTTTCATCGGGCAGGGTGGCGACGTTCATCAACATAAATTCGGTGCGAAACAAACCTATTCCATCGGCGCCGACATCGCTGACATGGGTGATGTCGTTGAGATTACCCACGTTTGCCATGAGTCCCACGGTATGACCATCTTGGGTTTGCGCAGGGCCATCTTTGTAAGTTTGCAGTGCCGCCCGTCTTGCCTGTTCATGGTGAAAGGTGACAGTGAGTCTTGCCTGTTGGTCTGGATTGGGATTGACACAAAGTTCACCCGCGAGTGCATCGAGCACTAAGGGCGTACCGTTGGGAATAGAGTCTGCGTCGAACTGACAACTTAAGATGGCAGGAATGCCGGCTGCTCTGGCTAAAATCGCCGTATGGCTCGTTAAACCGCCCGTTTTCAGTACAATACCGCAGAGGTTTTCCCGTGGTAGTAAGGCAAATTCGGCGGGGGTCAAATCCTGCGCCAACAAGATAGTGGGTCTATCGAGTTTTTCGAGCCCTTGAGCTAAATGGCCGTTTATCGCCGCGACGACTCTTTGGCCTAAACAGCGCACATCTTGGGCTCTATTGGCTAAATAGGGATCATCTAAGGATTGTAACTCATTGGCCTGATGGGCAAAAATACGTTCAACCGCCACACTTGCCGACAATTGTAAGGTACGAATCGCATCATTTACTTGCTCGATTAATTCATCGTCTTCCAATAATAATAAATCGGCTTCGATCAGCTGATAATTTTCGGAGTCGCTATCTAGTGTGGCTAGGCTGTGGGTCAGTTGTGCCTGCAACTCTTGTAAGGCTTTGGCAAACTTGCCCTGTTGTTGGGGAATTTTCGACAGGGGAATAGGGCGATAATCGAGGTGGTGTTCGGTGTGAATAAGGTGAAGTGCCTGACCAAAGGCAATTCCCGATGACACTATAATCCCCGTTATTGACATATCCCTTCCTAAATTAACCACTGAACTGAATGCTTGTTAGCGCTAGCGAGTCTAGTTGAGTGGCGTTGAGTTTGTAAAGCGTTGGCGTGTAAAGTATTGGCACGTACAGAACCCGTTTCGACTTATCCCTCGTCGGTAAGTTATATATGCAGTCTTAGATATTGGTGCGCTAATCAATACACTCGAAAATAGGACAAAGGCCTAGCTAGCTTAGCGTGATCAGCAGTTCGGAGACTTTCTCAACTGCGGCTTGTGCCTGTTCACCTTCGGCAAACACTCTTACCGTAACGCCAGAATATAGCCCTAAAGTTTGTAGCTTAAACAGACTTTTAGCACTCGCTTGTTTGCCATTGCATTCAACCATGACATCGCAATCAAAGGTTTTGGCTTCTTTAACCAGTAAAGCTGCAGGACGAGTGTGGATGCCATGTTTAGCGGTAATGGTGACTGTTTTTTCGTACATAGTGGATGAGCTCATATTTAGAGGGGTATTACACTTCGTCTTTCGATTCTATGATGTGGTAGCCCTGTTTTTTCAAGGCAGCGATGGCACTGTTGAGGCGATTCTTTTTCACTAAAATGTAGTCAGTATCAAAGGTGGAAATTGCAAAAATACTGATTTGTTCGTCCGCTAAGGTGCCAGACACTTTAGATAAAATGCCTGTCATCGAGAATCCGAGTGGCCCGAGCACTTCAAAACAACACCAGTCCGGTTCTTGTTCTAGGCTGTCGAGTTTCACTTCACTGGAAATAACTAAAGATAAACCTTCTTGGGTTTTTCCAATGAAATACATGTCTTGTGCAAAAACCTCACTGGGCAATACGGCATTCGGGCTAAAGCTATGAATTGTGTACTGTTCAGGGTGAACGGCTAAGGTCATTCGCATGGCAGTGTCTCGGTTGGATTTTTAAGGCTAAAGCATACCGCATATCAAACGTTAGCGTGACAGAGAATTTGTGGTTGATGGGACTTTTTCGTTGAAATTCATTGTTGGTGAGCTAGCGGTTAACCAGGGTTACCGGAAACATGTGCAACGAAAAGGGCGCTCTATGGCGCCCCTATCGACAAGTTATACAGCTCATATACTGTTAGTTAGATTTTAAACTGACCTAAGGTGCGGGACATGTCTTGGCTAATGTCTTGCAGTGACTGAGCCGCATGACTGTTGCTCTCGTTGGCTTTGACTGAGACTTCGGTTAATTCCGAAATATTACAAATATTTCGATTAATCTCTTCCGTCACTAGTGATTGCTCTTCGGTAGCACTGGCTAATTGCGTGTTCATGTCACTGATATGGGCAATCAATTGCAGAATCGCTGCCATGGCTTTACCCGCTTCGTGGGCTTGGGCTTGCAGCTCATCGGATTGCAGCTGAGTTTGATTGTTGCTCTTCATTACTGAGCCGACACCAGATTGGATCTCGCTAATGATTTTTTGGATCTCATTGGTCGAGTCTTGGGTGCGAGTGGCGAGGGCGCGGACTTCATCGGCAACTACAGCAAAACCGCGGCCATGGGTCCCCGCTCGCGCAGCTTCAATGGCGGCATTAAGGGCGAGCAAGTTTGTCTGCTCAGCAATGCTGCGGATCACATCGAGAATGCTACCGATTTGCTGTGAGGCGACGCCCAGCTTTTGGGTGATGATCTCAGAGGCTTTTAATTCAGCCACCAGCTTTTCAGTGTTGCTGACCGTGTTGTCAATCACCACTTGGCTTTGCTGCGCCTGTTCTTTTACGCTGTTCGCCGCATCGGCCGCTTGCTGAGTGTTGCTCGCCATTTCGTGGGTGGTTGAGAGCATTTGATTGACTGCGGTGGCAACGCTACCTGTTTCTCTGTGGATATGCTCAGCACTTTGATTAGACTCTTCAACTGCAATTAAGAGTTGTTTGGCGTCAGTGTCTAATGCTTGGCCTAAAGGCTGTAAGTGGCCGACCATGTCGCCAATTTTTTGCGCAAACATGTTAAAGGCGCGAGCAAGGTGGGCAATTTCATCTTTACCTTGGGCATTAATCCGCTGACTTAAGTCGCCTTCGCCTTGGGCAATATCTTCAAGGGCATCAATGGCATCATTCAATGGCGAGGTGATGGAATGATTAAGCACAAGGAAGAAAGCAAAAATCGGTACTGAAATCAAAAACATGATAATCAGGTAATCGATAATGACCGACTTTAAACTCGCTTTCACATCACTGAGATAAGCGCCTGTTATCACTGTCCAGCCCCATTGCGGGTAGTAACGGGCTTCGGCGAGCTTATCTTCGATAGCGCGAGTCATAGGATCGGCTATGGGGTATTCGAGGGTGGTTTTAGATTTAGCCCGCGCCAATGGCAGCATAGTGGCCAATGGATTAGTGTCATTGGGTAATTTAAATGTTAATGCTGAGGTACCAACAAGACTTGCATTGTCACCGTGGGCGAGGATTTGATTATTATCATCAATAACAATGAAATAGCCTGAGCCAGAATAGCGAGTCTGATTGATTAACTCAGCGGCAGCTTTCTTGGCGTCTTCTTCGCTGTATTTACCTTTGAGCGCATCCTGACGATGTATATCTATCACGCTTAACATGCTTGCGAGTTGACCGTCTATCTGTAGCCATTTCTGCTCAATTAAATTGCTGTACTGCTCCTTAATCGAAAAACTGGCAAAACACACAGTCCCTATCGCGGCCATAAGAAGCATCATCATTAAGCGTTGCAAGATGGTAAATCGGCGCAAAAACGTGATCATTGGGGTTTCTCAAAGGCTAATAATTGTTGCTTAATATACCTGCGAATCAATCTCAATTGAATCGTCTGTGACATAAATTCAGCAAAAGCCGTTATAAAATATGAGTTTCTTTGATCTAAAGCAGGGAATCATGATAGGGAATTTTAATCTGTTGCATTATGGGGCATGTTCTTATTAAGTTATTCCGTTTTTTAAGTTCTTGCGCCTTGAAGGTTTTATCTGACCTATTAAATATCAATAAGTTAGCATTATGTTAACTTTACGGCCTTGCTAAATTAGGCTAATCAATTGTTTTAATTTTGATTTTTTACACTTTTACGCGCAAGATTAATGCATTATTCAGTTTGAGAATCGATTATGACCACAAATACTATCGTAACGTCGGATGATATTTTACTGAAGTTATGTCACTCAGTCGCCCACGTGCTCTCTAGCACCAGTGCCAGTAATGTTACCCACGCGGGTATGGTTCAAAGTATCGCGCGCACGCGTCTAAAACCTGATCTCGGTTGTTTCTCGATTTTTGATGGCGGTTTTTCAGGCCTAGTGGTGATCAACTTTTCCGCATCAGCGGCGATTGAAATCTACCGTCGCTACATGCTGAACATGGGGATGCCTGAATCTGAGTTAGCGTTTTCGCACACGTCAGATGAAGTGGGTAACGTGATGGGTGAGTTGATGAACCAAATCTTAGGGGATTTTATTAATAAAATTTCAAAAGAATTACAAACGTCAATCAGCCAAAGTCAACCAAAAATGTTGACGATTAATAAAGAGTTAACTATTTCAATCGATGCTAACTTAGATGATGCTGTGGCCCGTAGAGTGTCGTTTAGAACTGAAAACAATCATATTTTCTACCTCGAATTTGCCATGGATAAAACCGAATTTATCCGTTTAGATGAATTTGTTTACGATGAAGAGTTCGACCCCGATAGCCTGTTAGAGCAGCACAGTACGATTGGGGGAAACAACGACTCAAATTCGAATGTTTCGCCTTGGGTGAAGATGGCCGATAAACCTGCTATTGCGACTCGCGCCATTGATAATGAAGCCGATGATTTGCTCGATCAGCTTGGCATTTAAGCAGAAACCCCAGTGTAAGACGGATGTTAACGCATTCGTCTATACAAGTTAGCGTAACTGTTTTAGTATCGACGCAAAATAATCACTAAGGTTACCTCCTCTCTATGGCATCGAAAGCGACCTCGATTGATATTGCTTATCGTGCTGGCGTATCCCAGTCTACGGTTTCCCGTGCCCTTAGAAACAGTCCGTTAGTCAATTTAGAGACCCGACAACGCATTCAAGCTATTGCTAAAGAGCTGAATTACAAGGTCGATAAAAACGCCAGTAATCTTCGCACCCAAAATAGCCATACCTTAGCGCTGCTATTGTGTGAAGACCCCACCAATGATGACTCGTTAATCAATCCTTTTTTCCTGTCTATGCTGGGCTCCATCACTCGAGCAACAGCGCAGCAGGGTTATGATTTACTCGTTTCTTTTCAGCAATTATCCAGCGATTGGCACGCCGATTATGAAGACAGTAATAAAGCCGATGGCATTATTCTGCTCGGTTACGGCGACTATATGGATTACGAGCAAAAGCTAGAACGACTATTAGCGCAGAATACCCATTTTGTGATTTGGGGCGCCGAGCATAACAACAAGTCTGTGCTATCGATAGGCTGTGATAATCATCAAGGCGGCTTGATCGCGACAGAGCACTTAATTTCCCTTGGCCGCAATGCTTTTGCCTTTTTAGGCGATGCTTCGAGCCACAGTCCTGAGTTTAGGGACAGATATTTAGGTCATGTAAAGGCGCTGCAAACGGCGAATATTCCCGTTGATCGGACTAAGCAAGTGTCGGCCATCAGCACAGAAAGTTCTGGCTACGATGCCGCTATGGTGTTGATTTCACAAGGTGCTAAGTTTGATGCGATATTTGCCGCCAGCGATTTGATCGCCATTGGCGCGATTCGGGCGCTGAAGGAAAAGGGTATTTCAGTTCCAGAGCAAGTGGCTGTCGTGGGATATGACGATATTCCGGTGGCGAGTTTTGCCAATCCGCCATTAACGACCATTAAACAGAATACCCAATTAGCCGGTGAGATCTTAGTCGACAGTGTACTCAAACTTATCCGCGGACAAGAGGTGAGTGCGCAGCTTATTCCGACAACCTTAGTGGTTCGCAGCTCCTGCGGCATTGATAGCGCGCCGCTTAAGCCGCTATAGATGGCTATTATCGCTAGGCGTTCGTAGCTCTAGCATACTGTTATTTGTTGGCAACCGATTGAATAGTTAAATCGTACCTATTGAAACAAAAAGCTGATAATCCTTGGATTTATCGGCTTTTTGCTTTTTGATACCTCTTAGCTGCGTTGCTTTTTGGATCACTTGACGGCGTATTGGCGTAAAAACTTCGGCACCTCTGCTTTGGTTTTCTTCGCTAATTTTTGCAGTAACTCAAAGGTCGGTGAGCAGAGTCCAAACTCTTGCTGAAGGTCTGCCAGCATAGCTAACCACAAATGGCCGGTCATTTCGGCATCGGCTAAGGCGCGGTGAAATGTGCCATCGGTCGGCAACTGTTTATAGCGCACTAAAGTACCTAACTGATGATTGGGTGCCGCTTGATACAAACGTCTCGCCACCAGCAAGGAACAGCCAAATTGCCCAAGATAACGATGGCGAATTTGGGCAAACTCCGCATCTAAAAAGCGCTGATCGAACGCCGCATTGTGGGCAACTAAATTGTGATCGGCGATAAAGTCCGCAAAACGCGCCATCACTTCATTGCAGGGCGCCGCGTCCCTGAGCATTTGATTGCTGATCCCAGTGTAGTCCTCAATAAAGCGACTTATTCTAAATCCTGGGTTCATTAATTCAGAAAATCTTTGGGTGATCACGCCGTCTTCAATCAGCACAGCCCCGATTTCAATCGCGCGGTCCCCTTGATTGGGCGACAGCCCCGTGGTTTCAAAGTCGAGCACGACCAAAGTGTTAGCAGCTGATGTAGGCATAGATCTTACATGGACTCAATAAATGATGTGTCAGCATTAGCGCTGTTTGTGGCGAAATACTTTTTGATAAGCCGATTGTAATTCAATACGTTAGTAAATTCACTATCACATTGATGCTGACAAAAGACTTAATGCTTTGTTGATCCGGTCGAGCTTTCTTGGTTTCGCTTCCTGTTAGCATTTGCTTCTATGAATAACAGTTTGGTTTGTGAGCAACCCATGCAACTCGATATTAACGGCTTAACGCCCGCGCATTTTTTAGCAGAATATTGGCAGAAAAAACCTTTGGTGATCCGCCAAGGATTCAAGCATTTTCAAGATTTAGTCTCGGCCGAAGAATTAGCGGGCTTAGCCATGGATGAGCTGGTGGAATCTCGGCGGGTGTACCAACAAGCAGGCCAATGGCAGGCGGAATTTGGCCCCTTCGATTCCTACGATCATCTCGGTGAACGGGATTGGACTCTGATCGTCCAAGCTTTGAATAACTGGGTGCCCGATGCGGAGGCCTTGATCCAATGCTTTGATTTTATTCCGCGCTGGCGTTTAGATGATGTGATGGTGAGTTTTGCGACGCCAGGCGGTGGCGTGGGGCCGCATATCGATCTGTATGATGTGTTTATTTGCCAAGGTTCAGGACGTCGCCGTTGGCGCGTGGGCGATCTGGGACCGCACAAAGAGTTTGCCGCCCATCCCGCTTTGCTGCACACAGAAGCCTTTGACCCGATTATCGATACTGAGTTGTTGCCTGGCGACATCCTTTATATTCCCCCTGGATTCCCCCATGACGGCATAACCTTAGAACAGTCGTTAAGTTTTTCAGTGGGTTATCGCACCGCCTCCGCTAAAGATATGATAAGTGCTTTGGCCGATCATTTGTCTGAGCAGGATTTAGGCGCACAGCAGATTGAAGATCCAGATCGCGAGCTGACCACCCGCAGTGGTTGTGTCGATAATGGCGATTTAACGCGGTTACGTACGCAACTGACCAATATGCTGACCGATGAACTGGTGAGCGAGTTTTCGGGCCGCTATTTAACTCAGTCAAAATGCGCCTTAGATTTACCCGATGAGCCATTGGACATCACGCAAGACGAAGTGCTCGCTTGGCTCGATGAGCAGCCGCTTATTCGCCTCGGCGGGCTGCGCTGTTTGTATTTTGATATTAATGTGGCACAGGGCGTTGTCTATATTAATGGTGATAAGTATCAGCTTTCAGCCGAATTGGCCGCAGTGATCCCATTACTATGTGATAGTAATCAGTTGGATAAAGCTGCCTTAGCCCCTTGGTTAGCCCATGCTGATTTGCTCACGCAACTTACCGAGTGGGTGAATCTAGGCTACTGGTACTTTGAAGATCTCAGCGATGAAGAGTGTTAAGGCGGAATGAGCCAAAGCTTGATGGGTGTTAATGCCACTTTAGCGTTAACACCCAACGGGGCTTAGCGGTATATGTTTTTTAGATCTAGATGGGTTTTAGTGCTATATGGAGTTTAGAGTTAGTGTAGAGTTAGGTGGGGTCTGTAATTCGCAGGCGGTCATTTAGCCACTGGCTCTGTTGATTATTTCACTATGGGCAATTGTGCCCATTGGGTGGTGTAACGAGGAGAAAGGTGCTCACGCTTCATTCCCCAAGTCGGGTCAATACCTTGCCCTGCAAACCATATTTTTCCATGACCGCTGTGGTTCACTTTATCGAGTAATTGCATCAACTCCTTGCTTTTAGGCCTAGGCGTGACGTCATCGAATAATCCGAGCTGAAACATGCCTGTACCAAAAAAATCCCCTAACATGACACCGGCCTTTGCATAGGCATGACCTTCACGCCAAATGCGTTGCAGTAGGCTTTGGCCAAGGGTGACAAAATCCCGCGTATCATTGCTGGGGCGAACTAAACTGCCCGACAGTGATTTGCTGTACTGGGGAGTTGCATCGCTAAAAGGGCTAGTACGGACAAATACCGACATCGCTTTAGCGTACTGGCGCTCGGAGCGCAGTTTTTCACAGGCCCTAAAAGTGTATTCATTGATTGCCTGTTGCATCGCTTCTAAATTATCAATACGACTGCCAAAGGATCGGGAGCTGATAATTTGTTGTTTAGTAGCGGCGACCTCTTGTATGTCATCACAGGCAATGCCGTTAAGTTCGCGTACCGTGCGCTCGACGGTGACAGAAAAGGTGTCGCGGATAAGCTTAGGATGCGCATCCGCCAATTGCAACGCGGTATTTATACCCATGATGTTCAAGCGTTTTGTAAGCCTACGGCCTATTCCCCAGACTTCGTCGACAGGGATAAGCGCCATCAGCCGTCGTTGGCGTTCACGGTCGCGCAAGTCAACCACGCCCTGCGTCGCTGGATAACGTTTCGCGGCATGGTTTGCCAGTTTAGCCAGGGTTTTTGTCGGTCCAATGCCGACGCAAACGCTGATCCCAATCCACTGCGGTATTCGGTGATAAATATCAAGTGCAAGCTGATGAATATCAATGCATTTATCGAAACGAGAAAGGTCTAAAAACGCTTCATCAATACTATACACTTCTACTTTCGGTACCATTTGCTCTAAGGTGGTCATGACTCTATTTGATATGTCGGCATAGAGTGCATAGTTGGAGGAGAATACCGCGACGTGATGCTGGCGGAGTTGGTTTGCGATTTGATACACAGGCACCGCCATCTTGATGCCAAGTTGTTTTGCCTCTGCCGAGCGGGCGACGACGCAGCCATCGTTATTGGATAACACTACAATCGGCCTGCCAGCTAAATCTGGCCTAAACATCCGCTCACAGGATGCATAAAAATTATTGCAATCGACGAGGGCGAATAGTGAGGACGTCATTTGAGCTTTTTCACCACGTTGGTCACCACTCCAAAGATGTTTAACTCAGACTCATCATTGATGGCAATCGGGGAGAATAAGGCATTACGTGGCAGCAATTGCACCACAGGGCGCAGCTGTAATTGCTTTACGGTAAATTCACCGTTGACTGCTGCGACAACGATATCCCCGTGTGCCGGCTGTAATGAGCGATCCACCACCAAAATATCACCGGAGAAAATCCCCGCGTCGATCATCGAATCCCCTTGGACTTTGACAAAAAACGTGGCGGCGGGGTGTTTGATGCATAACTCATTGAGATCTAATGTTTGTTCTACATAGTCTTGGGCTGGTGACGGAAATCCTGCGGCAATCAAGGAGCTAAATAGCGAGAGCCGATATTGGGTATGTTTGGCGAAGCGGCCTAGGATCATCATAATAAATCACAGTATACTGTACGTATGAACAGTATAGTCTAACAATGATACTTATCGAAATAATTTATGTGGGGAGAGTAGGAGCTAAATCAAGCATTATAAAACCCCTATAAAAAAGCTAGAACAACTTATGAGAGGTTGTTCTAGCCAGCGATATACCGAATTTGTAGTTCGACTAATATGTTATTTCAATACATTATTTCAATGCCGCTGGGACGATAGGGTAGTTATCCCAGACTTGGCCGTCGGTCATCGATCGCACCAGTTTGATGTATTCGGCATGGGTCCAAGCGAGCGGCGTGGCCGAGTTAGTGCCTTGTCCGAGTTGGTAATGGTAGCGGGTGGCATCGCCGACACCGTCCCAGGCTTGCTCGGGTAACATCATGCCCGCATTCGCAAAGGTTTCCATGCCCTGCACATAGGTGTTGATCAACTGCTGCTTGGTTTGCTGGGCGTTATTGCCTGTTAGCTCGCCTTTCGCTTGGGCGAGTGCTAATTCAAAATGACCGCGCTCGCCGGTGAAGAAGGGCCAGACTCGGCCACGTTGATTGGCGCTGTTGCTGCCGGATTCTGCGTAGTTATGGCCAGTCACCGTATCCTCGCCGTAGCCGTCGTTACCATAACGTCTAAAGCCTGGGATAGTGCTGCCATCTTTGGCGGTAAACTCGTATTTTATGCGTAGGTTGTGCTCAAGCTCTTTATTATCAATCAGTTGAAGGCTTTGATTGATGAGCTTGTCGGTTGCACCGCGCACGCCATAACGCACTAGTTCTAAAAATCCGCCATCGAGGATTTGACGCTGATCTAAACCTTGCTTACCGTTATTCGCTGCCAGTGTATCGCTAGTATTTGGCTCGCCATTCGGGCTTAAACGTAAATAGTAAGGCGCGCTGACGCCTGCGCTGTTTTTTAGTAGTCCTTGGGTGGTGACTAAGTGTTTTTCTAAACTATTACTTAAGTCTTTGGCGGCGGCAAGATAACGGGCGCTTGAAGTAATATCTTTAGCTTCTTTGGCAATTTCACTCGCGGCAACAAGACCTGCGATCACGGCGGCCGTTGTCGAGGGTGAGTAACCAGCCTGTTCTTCCCAACGCTCTTGCTGGGTTTTAGGCGGGGTGATTTGAGTGTGATTCCAATCCAGATTGACCTCACCGCCACTGATCAAGAAGTCCGCTGCACCTTTGAGCATCTCTTGATACCAGTGACTGATCTCATCAGGGGTGAGTACACCCGCTTGCCAGAGTTTCCAGCCGAGCATGATTGGCATGGCGGTTTGATCGAGCTGTACACCAACCCACTCAATTTGGCCATCTACATGGGTCTTTTGCAGGAACCAACCCGGCGTACCCGTAAAGCCGGGCGTCTTTTCGGTTACTTGCACTTTTTTCAGGTATTCGAAGGCCACTTTGGGCGTTTGGGTGTCACCCATGGCGAGGAATGCCATGGCACATTGGTAAAAGTCACGCGGCCATACCGCTTTATAGCCAGTACTCGGAACGGCTGCTGAAACCGTATCGCCCCAAGGATTGGATAACGAGGCGATAAGTGCGCCCGCATAGGTTTTATCTTCCTGCGCTTTCAAGACCATAGCACTGGTATACAGCAGCTTGCCGTTATCTGTGGTGTTGTTGGCCATGTTTGCGATGGCGGGCAGCGAGCTTAAGTAATCGTGCCAGCCGACATGGGTTGCATCGCCTTTGTAGGCGCTCAGCACTGCATCATAACCTGCGGTTAAGGTGGCATCGGCATTGGCTAAACTCTGGGTTTCATCTTTACCAAAACCGATGGCGAGATTAAAGGTGACGGGTTTGGCTTTGATGAGCGTAGGGTAACTCGCAGTAAAGGCTATATTGCCAACGGTCGATTTATCTTGCGCACTGGTCGTTTGATAGGGCGTATCGAGTGTGCCGTTATCGGCCAAATCGGCTAGGCCATCGGAGACACCGACAAAGCCAGTGGTTGCCTGCACAAAATTGAGATCGGATTTCACCGTCATCACGCTGCTGTCTTTGGCGGCGGTATAGGCCACCAGCGCCTGATTGCCAGTATGATTGTCTGTATTAGTGTCGATGCGGCCGATATCATTGGCGCCCGCGTTATCGATATGCGGATTGACATACAAATGCGGCGTAATGCCGTCTTCAAAGGCGGTAAAGGTGATGCGCATCATTAGGGTGTCGCGGTCGGGATCGGTAAAGATATG
Organism: Shewanella sp. SP2S2-6; assembly: GCF_031931965.1. Classification (NCBI taxonomy): domain Bacteria; kingdom Pseudomonadati; phylum Pseudomonadota; class Gammaproteobacteria; order Alteromonadales; family Shewanellaceae; genus Shewanella; species Shewanella sp. SP2S2-6. The sequence continues at coordinate 65,015 of NZ_JAUOEQ010000013.1, forward strand.
CTTTTCAATCTGATACTTACCTTCAACATCTTTATTGATAATTTTATAGGCAAGGGATTGCGGGCGACCGTTAGCATCGGTATCTAAATATTCTATGCTGCTGATGGTGTTATCTTTTTCGGTATCGACAAAGCCATTACCCGTGACCACAAATTGCAGTTCTTTGAGCTGCGCATTATGGATCAGACCATACATGGTTTCGGTTAAAATACCTTGGGCGAGGGAGAACCAAACGCGGCTAATGGGATTTTGCTTGGCATCTTGGTATTGACCTTGGGTGTAAGGCTCGTACGACGTTCCAATACCGGTTTTACCCGAAAATGCCCAAGTCGGTGCTTTACCCGGTGCGCCGGGCGCAACCAGCTGCACATTTGATGCGGCATTGACACTCATGCTTGGTGTGGCTGAATTCGATGTGGGTGAACAGGCTGTGAATCCTATTGTCCCTAATAGACTTGCGGCGACGGCAAGCGCTAGGCGGCTGCGCCTTGTTAACGTTTGTGCGTGACGGGTTTGGCTAGTGTGCAGATCCTGCTGCGGCGTAGGACTCGATTCCATCTCGTTCTCCCCAAATAATGGTTATATTTTTATAGTGATTGAATTGATATAAAAGCTTCATGCTGCGGTGAATCGCCAACTTGCCGAGTTCACCGCGCTTAACGTATCTGGCTATATGCCGACTAACTGACTGTTATCTAACGGCCTAGTATCTAACTGACTGTTATCTAATGGCTTGGCATCTAAAAAAGTCTAACTTAATTGTTCACCGCTTAACTGTTCAGCACTTAAATGGGCGCAGCTTAATTGAGTGCCACCTCATTGGGCGTCACTGCTCTCAGTGAACTGTTATCAGTTAACTTTGTTTGCGGCTTTTGTGGTTAAGTTGGTTTTGCTATTTACGGCGGCGCTTTGGTCATTTTGATCCACAATCTCTTGCTCAACAAAAAGTACCGCAATACCTGCGCACATCATCAAGATGCCACCTGTGATCAGCGCATAAATAGGTTGACCATCGAACAGACCATTGAGCACTAAACCCAGCACACTGGCGGCAAGAAGCTGCGGGATCACAATGAAGAAGTTAAAGATCCCCATGTAAACGCCCATTTTTTGCGGGGGTAACATGCCCGATAACATAGCGTAGGGCACAGATAAAATGGACGCCCACGCGATACCGACACCTATCATAGGCAGCCATAACAGGCTTGGATCTTTAATAAAGAAGAAGCTAATCAAGCCTATACCGCCACAGAACATATTGACTGTGTGCGTCAGTTTGATACCGATACGCTTAGCCAGCATAGGAATAAAGATCGCGGCAATGGCGGCAAAACCATTGTAGGAGGCGAACAGCACGCCGACCCAATCTGCGCCGTCGTTGTAGGCTTGGGACAACACATCGCTACTGCCAAAATGGTAAGACGTCACGGCTGCTGTGGTGTAAATCCACATGGCAAACAACGCAAACCAAGAGAAAAACTGCACAATCGCCAGTTGATGCATGGCTTTGGGCATATGGAATAAGTCATCGACCACGCTAAATACCATGCCGAGCTTATGGCGTTCAGCGGGGTGTGAATTACCTAAACGCAGCGCGCAATACAGTTGCAATGGACCAAAGGCAAAAATCCCTAGGCTTAAGATATACAGTTGCTTGTCTAAATCCTGCGCCCAAATAGCGAAGGTGAGCAGGGCACCGAGCCCCATCCACACGAAGGACGCAAATTGATATTTTTTTGCGCTGCGGATTCGGGATAAGGTTTCATCCTCAGCATCGATTTGTTTAGCATTAAAGGCGGCTAACTCTTCGGGAGAATATTCCCTTGTCGATACGACAGTCCAAGTGACCGCGAGCAATAACACTGTGCCACCGAAATAGAAGGCATAACGCACTGAGTCGGCAATCTCACCCGCTGGTGCGGTATTAGCGACATTAAAAAAGTGAGTCAAAATATAGGGTAAGGCCGAAGCGACCACAGCGCCAATGCCGATAAAAAAGCTTTGCATAGCATAGCCTTGGGTACGCTGGCTTTTCGGTAAATTATCACCGACGAAGGCGCGAAATGGCTCCATGGCGATGTTGATCGAGGCATCCATGATCCACAACATGCCCGCGGCAATCCACAGGGTAGGCGAGTGCGGCATGATAAAAATGGCGAGAGTGGTAAAAATCGCACCAATCAAAAAATAAGGGCGGCGGCGGCCAAGGCGTCCCCAGGTTTTATCGCTTAAATAACCAATAATAGGTTGAACCAACAAACCCGTCAGCGGCGCGGCAATCCACAGAATGGGGATTTCATCGATAGAGGCGCCTAAGGTTTGGAAAATGCGGCTAACGTTGGCATTTTGCAGGGCAAAACCAAATTGAATGCCTAAAAAGCCGAAGCACATATCAAAAATTTGCCAGAAATTCAGTTCAGGTTGTTGCTTGAATGAATGCGGCGCCTGAGGCACGACAGCTTGATGGCTATCTTGTTGATTCGCCTGTTGATGATTCGAAGACATTGAACTTCCTTTCTGTTGCCGGCAGTATGTCTGCCTTGAGTGCTTATTGTTTTAATTGTTTTGCCGAGCAATGGATTGGCACTGTACTTTGCTTTTATGTGGATCGCTATTCATCACTGCAAAGAGGCTTGTGTGTAAAAGCCAGCGCATCCTCGAAACAGCTAAGAGTCTGATTCAAAGCTTGTTCGCTATGGTTTCGCGCATGCTATGAATGAGTCAGCTCTGTGAAAAAATGGCGAATATACCTCTCCCTCAGAAGCATATTCGCCGATAAATTCATTTCACATTTGGACTTAACACCTTAATTAAAACGAGTCAGTCCAAAAGAATGGCTCAAAGCCAGTCAGCAGAAAGAACTTAAGCCTGATAGTAATCCTTGTATATAACCCTATCAGAAACGACCTCACACATCTCAAACCCCACAAGCAGAGGGTGAAACGAGCGGATTTATAGTAGCCTTGCCTTGGTTTTAGGTACAACCGCTTACATACGTATTCATCATGGGTTGATAACCACACGTAAACAGAGGTGCAACCTGCTGTTGACTGTTTTTAACTTTGCTGGAGGCTAAGTTCATTTGACACTTTAGGACCGCACTATATAGTCAGCGGGAAGAAACCTATTGTATAAGCCCCGACTTGCTGAATAAGAGGATACCTATGTTTGTTGTTTCGCTCACCTATAAAAAGCCTATTGCCGAAGTGGAGTTACATTTAGCCGCGCACATTGCCTACCTTGAGCAGTATTATGCCGCAGGGACTTTTATTGCCTCGGGTCGCAAGGTGCCTCGAACCGGCGGCGTCATCCTCGCGAAGGCTGACAGTCGCGCGGCGCTAGAGGCCATTTTGCAGCAAGATCCGTTCTGCATTGCCGATGTTGCCGAGTTTGAGGTGATAGAGTTTGTGCCAACTAAAACCGCGCCCGGATTAGAGTCGTTAATTGAAGTGATTTAATGACCTTTTAGGCCGTCGTGGAGGCTAATATCGGCAGGTTAGATTTCATCGCTAGATTTCGTAGCTTGAACGGAAGGTGCCTAGTGGCTGAGATTGGTGCGATTGAATCCGTTGAACTAGAAAATTGGGACGCGATAAGTAGGATTTAATGGATCAAATTTGGACTGAATTACAACAGGCTAAGGTTTTTAAAACCTTTTCTGATACTGGTGAAAGCGTACATTTCTACCATGCCAATGGTTTTCCATTAGGTGTTTATGCGCCCTTATTGGCCAAGTTGCAGCAAGCCTTTAGCCTTAATGCACTCGAGTTAAGGCCGACATGGCCCGATGTAGGTTTGCCGCCTAAGCGCCGAGATTGGCAGCTATATGCCGATGATTTGATCTTGCATATTGAGCGGCATTGCAGTGCGCCAATTGTCGGAATGGGTCATTCGATGGGAGCAACCAGTACCATTCTTGCCGCTAACAAAAGACCCGATTTGTTTAAAGCACTGATACTTATTGAACCTGCAATGGTGTCGCGCCCTATCGCTTGGTTTGCCAAGTTAATGCCTAAATCATTAATGAATTTGACCGCGCCCGCCAAAAACACCTTAAAGAAGCGCGATGTGTGGGAAAGTCGTGAGCATTTCCTTGAATATTGCAAAATGAGTAAGCTATACAAACGCTTTGATGATGAGGCTTTTGCTGCCTTAGCCCAATTCGGGGTTTATCAACACAATGATGGCCAATTCACGTTGAAGTTTCCTAAACGGTGGGAAGCGCATAATTACACCCAGCCGCCGAATGTATTATCGATATTGCGGCAGATAAAGCTTCCCTGCGTCGCCATTCGAGGGAAACCGTCAGTGTTCTTTTCTGAAGCGACTTGGCAGCGTTGGCAACAGCTCACACCGAATACGGTATTTTTAGAAGATCAGCGATATGGGCATCTGTTGCCGTTAGAAGATCCCTCCGCCTGCTTAAGCCTTATCCATCAAGGACTCAGTGAATTGAATCGCAAACGGGAGGCATAAGTGAGTTTGAGCATGCATTGAGCCGTAACGACTAAAGCCAAAAAGTGAATGAACCCAATCAAGCTAGGTCGTTGTCCTAGTATGCACTTTTTAAAGCCTGTTTTTCGCACTGGCAGGGTGAATTTATCCGATATTCTGAGTGCTAGTTTGCTATCATGCCGTTTTCCTTCTTGAAACCTTACGCAGGTTTCCGCTGCGCGAGTCCCGCTTTTTATGTCTATTCAAACGCTGTTATCGACGGCTCTGGCGAAACGCCATGATTTTTTACAACAAGCAGAACAGGATCAAACCGATTGTTTTCGGGTGTTCCATGGCACAGTCGAAGGCGTGAGTGGCTTGAATGTCGACCGTTACGGCGATACTTGGCTAGTGCAGAGTTTTCATCAGACCTTAACCGACGAAGAGTTAATCGATGTCAGCACCGTTTTGCTGCAACAGGCCGATTTGCCGATTGTGTATAACGACCGCTCATTAGGTAATTCCCGGGTATTGAACGCGTTATCACCCGCACTGGCAGATATTGCGAATTCTGAGCGAGTCATGCAGGAAAATGGCATCAAGTTCAGCACTAAACTGCGCCACGAAGGGCAAGATCCGCTGTTATTCCTCGATATGCGCATTGGCCGTGAATATGTGCGGGCACACAGCCAAGATAAAACCGTGCTGAATTTGTTTTCCTACACTTGCGGCATTGGCACTGCGGCAGCCATGGGCGGCGCGACTCGGGTGATGAACGTCGATTTTTCTTCTTTTGCTTTAGCCACGGGTAAAGCGAATGCGGCGTTAAATCAGGTGTCGAATGTGTGTGAGTTTGTGCAGAGTGATGCGTTTCCGGCCCTGCGCCAATTGGCTGGTTTGAGTGTGGGAGGCCGCCGCAATCAAAAATTACCGAGCTACCCCAAATTGCCGCAAACCCAGTTTGATCTGGTGTTCCTCGATCCACCGCGTTATGCCAAGAGCGCTTTCGGTATTGTCGATTTGATCAATGATTATCAAGGTTTGTTTAAGCCCGCATTAATGGCGACCAAAGTCGGTGGCACTATCGTTTGCTGTAACAATGTGGCGAAAGTCGAACGCCAAGCTTGGTTCGACAGCTTAGTGCGCTGCGTTGAAAAACAAGGCCGCAGTGTCACAGCGCACACTTGGCTCGATCCCCATGAGGATTTCCCGTCATTCGATGATAATCATCCACTCAAAATTGTCGCGCTGACCTTAAGCTAACGGCATAGCTGGTACGAGCGTCACAGTGATATCAATAAGCAGGGCACCCGATGCGGTGCCCTGTTTATTTGTCCATTTATGTGCCGCTAGATGGGTTGCAGGTGGAAGGCAATCGCGACGCGGTTCCAGCCATTAATGGCAATGATTAAGCTGGTGAGGTCGACAATTTCTTTCTCGGAATAATGCTCTGCAAGCGCCGCATAATGACTGTCATGCACGGGTGCAGTAGCAACTTGGGTTAAGATTTCTGTCCAGAGCAGCGCTGCACGTTCCCGTTCATTAAAGATTCCATCGACCTCATGCCAAGCGGCAAGTAAATCTAAACGCAGCTGTTCTTCACCGTCGCTTCTGGCTTCCTTGGCGTGCATTCGCTGACAAAACGCGCAGCTATTGAGTTGCGATGCTCTAAGCTTGACTAAATGCACCAGTAATGGCGAAAAGTGGGAGTCGCCGGCTGCTTTGTCTAAGCTTAACAGTGCGTTGGCGAGTGCGGGTTGTAGCTGATAAATTTGCTGGCGTGGTATACGTTCTGACATAAAAGCCTCCTATAAGCTGAGGCTTCAATCTAAGCGGTTAGCGCGACCTGGGATTGGAGATTTGCGACATTTTACGCTTTTTGTATTGTCCTGGTGTTTGCTGTGTCACCCTTACAAAGTGTTGATGTAGATGGGCTTGATCGTAAAATCCGCAATCGAATGCAACCTGCACTAGGCTGAGGTTAGGTGATTGGCTGAGTAAGTTTCGGGCGACTTTGACTCTGTTTAATTGTAGTAACTGCGCCGGCGACAATCCGGTTTCTTGTTTAAATCTTCGTTCAAACTGGCGGCGACTTAAGGGCAGTTGCTTATAGAAATCCTCTAAACTGGTTTGGGTTTGAATAAGCTTTGGTAAACTCGCCTGCACTAAGCCAATCATAGCGCTTTTATGTCGAGATAAGGCCGCATCAAATTGCCGCTGGTTGAGTTGCAATAGCCAATGCTCAAGTAATGCGATGCGTTGGGCCGGCTGATTCGTTTCCGCCAGTTGCGATAACAGTTGAGCCAATCCTGTTAGCTGCAATTGCGTCGCATCAATAGCCATCACTGATGTGGCAGACTGAATATCTTGCAGTTCAATGCCGAGTAAATGAAACGCGCCGCCGGGGTGAAAGCGAACTGTCAGCAGCTCGATTCCTGGCAAAAAGGCGTGGGAATGTCGGCTCTGACCACAATGAAACAACACTTGAGGTTCGTCGCCGCTGAGCGTTTGAGTTAGTGTTGGCGTTGGGAAATAGAAATGTAGGCTAGTGCCGCCGTCTGGATAAAATGTCTGCTCAATGCTCTGCGGTAAATCAGTCGCTACGCGCAAATGAAAGTAGCGCTGCACCCAAGGGCGAAGTGGCGCTAAGGGTTGAAAATGGCTAAAGCCTAAGTGCGCGAGTTCAGTCTCGAAACGCTTAAAGCTGCGCATTTCTAATAAATTTGCCCGATATCGCAAGCTGAGCACCATAAGCAAGTAAAGTAAGGTCAGATTAATCTAACTGAGGCATTTTTGCACCTGTGTTGGTTGTACGCATTCGCCTTGGACTGGCATGGTCTGTCTACGATGTGGGTGAGTTTGCGAGGGCATTTACAGCCTGTTTATTCGGTTTATACCGATTTGTCGGCCAATGAGCACGAACTGAATTTAGGCCAACATCAACTAAGTCGCTTCGAAGAGGGTTAACTTTTACGTTTGTATTGGGATAAATAGGTGTTAGAGGGCGATAAAACGTCACCAGGGACAAGGTGCATCCTTGGTGACTTTCTGTTTTTTACTCTGTATTTTCACACTCGCTTAAGCATTTAAGTTAATGCGCTGAACTGAACACTATGAAATCTAAAGTGCTTTAAAGCGTATTGCCGTGCCGCCACTGCTAGCGAGTGCGAGGTTTAGACTATCTTTAGCGCTCACTTCTTTAGTCTCAATCACATAATCATAGGGATTGGTTTTCCAATCGGCTTTTGCGCCATCGCGGTAAATCTGCGCTTGATAACGTTTCTTGGGATCGAGGAAATCCAGTTTGACCGTGACCTTGCGCGCGGTTTCATCCGTGAGTGCACCTAAGTACCAATCACCTTGATCCTTCGCTTGGCGGGCAAAGACCACATAGTCGCCGACTTCACCGGCAAGCGCGACACTCTGATACCAATCTGTGGGCACATCGCGGATAAATTGGAAGGCATCTAAGTGCTTTTCATAATTGCGTGGTAAATCCGCTGCCATTTGGATTGGGCTATAGAGCACAACGTACAAGGCGAGCTGTTTGGTCAAGGTGGTTTGCACACGGTTTTGCACATCCAACCCCTTAGGTGCTAAGTCAAAAATCCCCGGGGTAAAGTCCATTGGGCCAGCGAGCATACGGGTGAACGGTAGCATGGCCGTATGTTCAGGGCTATTTGGTGGGCTACCCCAGGCATTGTACTCTTGGCCGCGGGCACCTTCGCGGGCGATCCAGTTCGGATAGGTTCGGCGCAGACCCGTGTCTTTGATTGGCTCGTGACTATTGATGCTGATATGGTGTTTCGCAGCTTCTGTGACGCTGTGCAGATACTCACCCACCATAAACTGGCCGTCGTGCCACTCGTGACGGGTAATGCCTTTGTCATCGATACGCTTGATTTGGCCACCATCAGCGACATAGCCCGTCTTGACTTGGGTCACACCGTGCTGCTCATACAGGGCAAAGGCATCAGCCATTTGATCGCGATAATGGGTGACTGAGCCTGCTGTCTCGTGGTGGCCGATTAAACGCACCCCTTTTTTCGCCCCGTAGGCGGTAATGGCGGGCAGATCGAAATCGGCATAGGCCTTAGTAAAGCTAAATTGATCGCCATTATGGAACCAGTCGCCGTCCCAACCTTCATTCCAACCTTCTACCAATACACCATCAAACTGATATTTAGCGGCGAAATCCATATAGCGTTCGGTTTCGCTGGTGGTGGCGCCGTGGGTTGGGCCCGAACCCCAAGTATTTTCATTTAAGTGCATTCCCCACCAAATACCGACGTATTTCCCCGGTTTTACCCAAGCAACATCGCCGAGTTTATTGGGCTCATTGAGGTTAAGGATAAGGTGCGAATTGAGCAGCCCAGTCGCGTTGTCGGCAATTTGAATGGTGCGCCACGGCGTATAAAAGCCCACTTGAGTTTTGACGCGAATGCCATCGGACCAAGGCGTGAGATCGGCCTTAAGCTTGCCATCGCGCTGTTGATCTAAGGTCATGGCGGCAAAGTCAACCAAGGCGGCCTCGTGAATACTTAAGTGCGTACCGTCCGCGAGTTTAAAGGTGAAGGGCGTGTGGACTCTATCGACGTCTTTCAGCGCTGTAGTGCGATACAGGTATTCGTAGCGATTCCAGCCACGGGCCGGGATCCACCAAGCGGTGGCTTTATCGGCTTGGCCGACATTGAACTCGGTTAACTCGTCTGTGATTGAGAGCGGCGAATTAGCGGGAAGGGTAGCTTGTTGGGCTAAGTGATAGCGAAAGCCAATACCATCGTCAAAGGCTTTAAACTCGACTTCGAGTTGCACCTTGCCGTTGCTTAATACTGCGGTCAGTTGATTGTGCTGATCGCGGATCCATTCCTGCTCGCCCCAAGGTTGTTGCCACTTGTCATCGGCACTTTTTTTCTCGCTGCTGTTAATCTGCAATCCTTGACCGAGTTCACCAAGGGATTGAAAAACTAAGCCTAAGCGGCTCGGTTCTATGACTGTCTTGCCGTGAAAATTGATTTTATATTCGGGGCGGCCAGTATCGTCACTCAAGCTGATTTGAATTTGTTGGTTGGGTGAGCTGACGGTAACGGTTTTGGCAAATACGTTGGCACTAAAGAGACTCGTAACCGCAAGGGCGATAAGTGTAGGGCACAATAGCGCTTGCGATCGCTTTTGGCGTGATGAGCTCTGGCGAGCGTGACTCTTTGTTAAGTGACGGCCAGTAAACTGAATAGGGTTGGTCTTGATGAACATTCCTTGATCCTTGTTTTTATAATGAATGTGACTCACAGCATACTAGTGGCGATGGCTTTTTAACCGCAACGGCCTGCATACGTATTCACCACATTAAGGCGTGACGTAACAGAAGTGACGAGAAGCATTGCGAGGGCACGAACAAAAGATGTGGTTTGCTTTTGACTCGGGTAGAATGCGCGCTTTATTTTTGCTTAAAAATGCAATTTAGCGTGGGATTTACAGTATTTGGAGCCGCAGCAATAAGGTCAAACCGTGAAAATTAGCCAACGTTTACAACAGATAAACAGCATGATCAGTGGTCATTACGATCATATTTGGGATTGCTGCTGCGATCATGGTTTACTCGGTATGCTGTTGCTAGAAAGAAGCGCTGCCCACCAAGTGCACTTTGTCGATTGTGTCCCTTCGCTGATGCAGGCGCTTGAACTGCGTTTGCAGCGTTTCTTCCCCGCTGACATATCAGGCCTAAATTCACACTTAGATCCAAACTTAGATTCACACTCAGATCCACACTTAAACCTAGACATAGACCCAAATTTAAGTCGTGATACTCAGTGGCAAGTGCATTGCCTTGATGTTGCGGCTTTACCGCTCGCGCAAACCAGTGACAAAGATAAACAGTTGATTATCATCGCTGGTGTGGGCGGTGAACTGCTGGTGGACTTAGTGAAGGCAATTCTAGCCAAGCACCCACAGCGGTACCTCGAATTTATTTTGTGTCCCGTGCATCATAATTATTATGTCAGGCAATCACTCACTGCCTTAGGGTTAGGGCTGAAGTCGGAACACTTATTGGAAGAGAATCAACGTTTCTACGAAATCCTCCATGTCAGTACAATCGCGGCTCCAAATGGTCGGCCTATCAGTGCTACGGGTTCGTTAATGTGGCAGATGCTAGATGAAGCAAGTTTGCCGCGAGCGCAGCGTTATCTGTCGCAGGTGATTGGTCATTACCAACGCATGCCCACGCATAAGCAAACACCAGAGATTATTGATGCTTATCAGCAGCAATTGGCCCAGCTCTTGAGTGAGCATAGTGAGTTTGAATGCTCTTGAGCATTTTTGCCGTTTAGGCATTACGTGAGCACTAAAGATGAGAATCAGGCGAAAGAGATGATGCATCGCGATCTTAACATCATGTGTAAAACGATTTTAGTTTAACCCGTTAATAATCAAGAGTCTAATCGCTAAAACCTATTAATCACTCGAACGGGACTGAGTGTGATTATTGCCTCTGCTACAGTTTTTGATCTGCATTTGGCACATTTTCGTTTATGCTGCGACTCCTTTTCGGCAAATGGCTAAGACTATGCGTTTATTGAGAACCACCCAAGATCCAGCGGTTAACCTACAGACAGCACGCGTTTTTTATCGCAGAGCTGCCCGCGCGATTGTGTTATCGGGTGAAGACATTTTGCTGTTGTATACCCAAAAATATCGCGACTACAGCTTACCCGGCGGCGGAATTGACCATGGCGAGAGCCTCGAAGATGGGCTGATCCGCGAGCTACAGGAAGAAACCGGCGCCCTAGACATTCAAGTGTTAGCCCCCTTTGGTCGTTACGAAGAGTTTCGGCCTTGGTACCGTGAAGGGGCGAACGTAGTGCACATGGAGTCATTCTGTTATGTGTGCCGTATTGACACCGCACTGGGCGAGCGTGGTTTAGGTGAGACTCGATTAGAAGCCCATGAGATAAAAAATGGCATGCGGCCTGAATGGCTCAATATTCATCAAGCTATCGCCCATAATGAAGATATTCAGCGCAATCATCCCCATAAAGGCCAATCAATAGAGCGTGAAACTTTTCTGCTAAAACAGATAGTGTTGGAATGTTTGTAAGTTTTATCACTTTAAAATCATGTTTTTAATATATGATTTTATTTCACACATAACTGAGTGAGCAGGGTTTGGTTAGCGACTGAACGTCGTTATTTCAACGTGCTCTTTTAAGCTGTTACAGCTTCGAGCCTGTTCCTAACATCGCTAGATGTTTAATGTTATTTCTCATTCTTTTGCCGCAGCAAGGAAGGCAATGCAGATTATTTTATTGACCCACGAACGCGAGTTAACCCGCAAAACAAATACTGGTCAACTCGCGTTAGCCGCATTCCCTGAAGAGGTGAAAAGCATCGTCTGGTCGAGAACGGCACCTGATAACGATTTAGTGGCTATGTTGGCATCGCAGCAGGCTAAACTGTTGTTTCCAGCAAGCGATACTGAGCCCGCTGTGCCCATTGATAATAATGCCTTAGATACGGTTTTAGCTGAGCCAGCGCTATCGAACGCACAAGCCTTTTTAGCACCAGCGCAATCTACAGTGATAGCAGAACTAATGCCGAGCCAAGTGGTGATTTTAGATGCGACCTGGCAGGAGGCACGTAAGATGCTGCGCCAGAGCCCCTATCTGAAAACGGCTGCACGAGTCAGTTTGCCGCCACTTATGCCTGAATCCGCCTTTATATTGCGGCGTAATCAGCAAGAAGGGGGCTTGTGCACCGCAGAATGCATTATTGCGCTTTGGCGCCAGTGTGGCAGAGCAGAACAAGCGGCGCTATTAGCGTCGCTGTTTACTGAATTGAATAGCCGTACTTGATTGCGATGTTCGAGAGAACGTTTGAGGAAGTGCTTGAATAGATAATTAACGACTTTCAGGTTTGAATCACAGATAAATCACCGTCAGTTAAATCAGAGCCAGTTAAATCACCATCAGGTAAATCATAGCCATTTAAATAACAGTCAGATAAATACACAGAAAGTGACTCATGGCACCGCCAAGCACGAACAAATGCCAAATGGCATGGTTAAATGGAATGCGTTTCCCGACGTAGAACACCACCCCTAAAGTGTAAAATAACCCGCCTAAGATCAATAGATTGAAACCCAACTCCGACATGGCCGCCGTTAAATCGCCCATCACAGTGACACATAGCCAACCCATGGCGAGATACAAGACTAAGCTTAACATTTTGAATTTGTGAATAAATAGCGTCTTAAATAGGATCCCACCAATCGCAAGCGACCAAATCGCTGTTAAAATCACTATCGATTGCGTCCCCTGTAGGCTTATCAGCATCAAAGGTGTGTAAGTTCCTGCAATCAAGCAGTAAATTGCGCAGTGATCGGCGATTTTAAGTTTATGTTTCCAGCCTGAATGGCTAACGCTGTGGTATAAGGTCGAGCATAGAAAAAGCACTATGATGCTCGTACCATAAATGGCAACGCCTGTTAGTTGAATTGGCGTTAGATGATCTTGCCCTTTGAGTAACATCAGTACCAATGCCACTATGCCTGCGATGACGCCTAAGCCATGGGATACACTATTAGCTATCTCTTCTTTAATACTATACGGCCCAGAATTAGCAGGGATTTTAGCTGGGTTTTGTTGTTCGATAACACTTTGACTCGACATGGTAGATACACACTCGCAAACGATAATGACTGAGTCTATCAGTTAGGAAAATAAATCACCATATTTAAGCGTACAACTGTAAGCTTAAATGTGTAGCTGGCTTCTATTGTTTTCGCCCTTTAGATTTTTAACGCCGTCTTGTATTCCCGTCAGCGTATCGCATTGATGATGTTATCCGCTTCAAGACGTAAGAGTTAACAAGCCATTTCCTTTCAATTTAGCGCGATAGTGAGCTCAATTCCCAGCCTTATTTGTCTCGACTGACAAGTGTCTTATCAAGCATTAGCGTAAGCACTGCGCTTGTAACGTGTTGCATTCGCGTTGAACTTTACCCTGTTTGCCTCCTCTAATCTGCGTTGAGCACTCGCAAGTAAATGCAATCATTGGATAATTCTCTTTCAATATTCAGCAACACGATATTGGATTGATATTGGAGTTGAGTGCAATTGTTCCACGTTAAGCATCATCGAAATCAATTGAGACTACACAAAACCTAAGGATGGATTTTGCCTTTTCAACGTCAACCCAAAGCCGTGCCTTTATTGACAGTATCTCCTACAGCAATAGCGATTGGAGATGATACTGATAGTGCTTTGCTTTTTTCGGTCACATCGCCAGAAGGTGAGACTTTTATCGCCTTTGATCATCAGCTCGGTGAACTGGATACTGCTCAAACGCCTGTTTTTACCACTAATGCGGAGCCATTAGCGTTCAATAGCGGTGCAGGCTTTTTAGTCACTGAGCATGACACCCAAGCTATATATCATGAGCAGGCTCAAGATTTGGTACTGCAAGAAATCCATGCTGAACATCAAGATCAACATCAAGATAAATTGGTTGCTGAATCTGAATCCAAACCTGAACTGCCTAGGACAATACAAACCAGTGCTCATTCATTGGGGACAGGATCCGTTTTGCGTGCTCGTCAGCCGTATTTCAAAGGATTAAGTCTGTTATTTTTTGTGATCTTAGTGCATGTGTGTTTATTTTTACTTATCTGCATTTTGTGGCGCCCACAGTTAAATCCCTTTGGATTAACAGAAACAGAAAGCCGGGGCCCTAAAGTAAAGGCGCTTAAAGCTTACTTTATTTATGCTCCCGCGGTAGAGAAGGCTGAAAGCGCTGCGCTAGAAACAGAGAGCAAGGCCGAGGATAAGACTGAAGCGGAAAGTTCTGTTACGCCTACAATTGTTCCCACGCCTACAACTCAAGTTAAGCCTATGCCAATATTTGAAAAGGTCGTGCCTGAAAAAGTAGATCAGGGAAAAGTGAAGCCAGATACGGTTAAACCGGACATCACTCAATCAAGCCAATCTCAATCAAGTGTACAAAGTGAAGTACAGCCCGTGGAAGCAACGGCAAAAAAGCCAACGAATATGTTTGATGCTACAGAAATTAAGCCGCTGCTCGGCGCTAAGAGTTCGCCCGCAGCAGAAGGTGAGAGCACAATAGCGACAAGCTCAAGCATGAGTTTATTCACCCAGCAATATTTTGAACGTCAGCGCGAGCAAGCGCTCGATGATCTCGTCATTGAACAGGCCGATAAATTCACCCGGAAATCGAATATGAGTGAAATGAGCCCTGAGATGGAAGTGTTATTTGTCCCTAACGCCGATGATTTCGGTGGCACAACGAGTCTAGATTTACCCTTAGATCCAAATCGTATTGTGCGTAAAGGGGATACTTGTTATCGCGTGGTACAAGTCGGCACTCAAGTTAATCCTTACGCCGAAAATTTAGGCTTTCCATTTGACTGCAGTGGCAAAAAAATCAATCAAGCTATTGATGATGCCATTCAATCTCGATTAAACAAAATGATGCTCAAACCCCATAAATAGTGACTTTTTTTTATGATCTATTTTCATGCTAATTATAGCTTTTTTAGTTTCATTTTATTTAATCAATTAAAAACAATGAATTATGAATCTTTATTTTGGATTGGTAGTTAAGGTTTTTAATTACTTTTTTCCTTGTTTGTTGCTGCCGCTTCTGTCTATACTGCGCACTCATCTTGTCGGAGTGCCTCTTGGCTGAGACCGTTTATTCGGGATCCGTTGAACCTGATCAGGTTAAAACCTGCGAAGGAAACAAGCGTAATAACACACATTAAATCGCAAAAATAGACGGCTTTAAACACCTGTTTACTCAGCAATGTTTTAAGCCTTAATGTTTAGATTTAATTGTTATTGAGCAGGGTAACTCAATTTTTGAAGCCAGTGTTGGCCACAAAAATTGATTGCCATGTCCAGCTATCAACAACTCAATTCTCCAGACAAGCAACTCCATTTTTTAACGTGAGATTGCTTATGTCCAGTTCAAACCAAAACCCAGCTGTAGCTGCCAATGCGATAGAAATCACTGCGCCAGAATCGACAATCCCTAATAAATCGACTGAGTCTAGTCAATCAATCGTGCCGAAGGCGCCGAGTCGCCGCGAAACCCGCGCGCAGGCCCAAGCCTTTATCGATACGTTAGCGCCGCTGCAACATCCTAATTCACAAAAGATTTACCTCGAAGGTTCCAGTGCCGATATTCGCGTTGGCATGCGGCAAATCCTGCAGACTGACACGCTTGTAGGCGGTACTGATGATGCGCCTATCATGGAAAAAAATCCGCCAATCCGCGTGTACGATTGCGCCGGACCTTATTCCGATCCTGAGGCAGACATCAATGTGCGTCTAGGCCTTGGTAAATTAAGACAAAACTGGATCCTAGCCCGCAACGATACAGAGCAATTACCCTGCGCGACCTCAGATTTTACCCAACAAAGACTCGCCGATGATGGTTTAGACCATCTGCGTTTTGAGGCGGGTTCGAGTGCCATTGTCCGCCCACGCAGAGCGCTGCAGGGCAAACGAGTCAGCCAATTACACTATGCCCGTCAAGGGATTATCACGCCCGAAATGGAATATGTGGCGATCCGCGAGAACATGGCACTTGCCGAAGTACAGGATGAAATCCTCAATCGTAAAGCCAAGGGCGAAGCTTTTGGTGCCTTAGTCGGCGAACCGATTACCGCCGAATTTGTCCGCGCTGAAGTCGCCCGTGGCCGCGCGATTATTCCGCTGAATATTAACCATCCCGAAGCCGAACCTATGATCATTGGGCGTAACTTTTTGGTGAAAGTGAATGCCAATATTGGTAATTCTGCGGTGACGTCATCCATCGAGGAAGAAGTGGAAAAGCTCGTCTGGTCAACCCGTTGGGGTGCAGATACGGTTATGGATTTATCCACGGGTCGTTATATTCACGAGACCCGCGAGTGGATCATCCGCAACTCGCCAGTGCCCATTGGCACAGTGCCGATTTATCAAGCGCTGGAGAAAGTGAACGGCGTGGCAGAAGATTTAACCTGGGAAGTGTTCCGCGATACCTTGATTGAACAAGCGGAGCAAGGTGTTGATTACTTTACGATTCATGCTGGTGTGTTACTTCGTTATGTACCGATGACGGCTAAACGCGTTACCGGGATCGTTTCCCGCGGCGGTTCAATCATGGCCAAATGGTGCCTGAGTCACCACAAGGAAAACTTCCTCTACAGCCATTTTCGTGAGATCTGTGAGCTTTGCGTCGCCTACGATGTATCCCTGTCTTTAGGTGATGGTATGCGTCCAGGCTCGATTGCCGACGCTAATGATGCTGCCCAGTTTGCAGAGCTTGAAACCTTAGGTGAGCTAGTCAAAATCGCGTGGGAATACGACGTACAAACCATTATCGAAGGGCCGGGACATATCCCGATGCAGCTCATTAAAGAGAACATGGACAAGCAGTTAGCTCACTGCGATGAAGCGCCGTTTTACACGCTTGGCCCACAAATCACCGATATCGCACCTGGGTATGATCATTTCACCTCCGGCATAGGCGCGGCCATGATTGCTTGGTACGGCTGCGCTATGTTGTGTTATGTCACGCCAAAAGAACACTTAGGATTACCGAATAAACAAGATGTTAAGCAAGGTTTGATTGCTTATAAGATTGCCGCCCACGCCGCCGATGTGGCGAAAGGTCATCCGAGTGCGCAAATACGTGATAATGCGCTGGCAAAGGCGCGGTTCGAATTCCGCTGGGAAGATCAATATAACTTAGGACTCGATCCTGAAACCGCACGTGCTTATCACGATGAATCTTTACCGCAGGAATCCGCTAAAGTCGCGCATTTTTGCTCTATGTGCGGCCCTAAATTTTGTTCGATGAAAATCACCCAAGATGTGCGCGCCTATGCCGCTGGCTTAGAGGCGGCACAAGCGAAGGCGGATCAAGTTGAAGCTGCTGACCAAGCCATGCAAGTCACAGTCAAGACGCCGCAGGAGTTGGAAGCGGCAATGGCGCTAAAATCGGCACAATTTGCTGCCTCGGGCGCCGAGATCTATCACGTGAAAGACAAGCTTGTCGCCGAAGCTGAGGAAGCCTAATTATGTTGGGTATTCATGGGGATAATGCGCCCATTAATACCGAGCGTCCCGCGTTTGTCTGGACCATAGCTGGTTCAGACAGTGGCGGCGGTGCCGGTATTCAGGCGGACTTGGCGACAATTCAAGATTTGGGCTGTCACGGTTGCAGCGTGATCACCACAGTGACGGCGCAAAGCTCAGTGGCGGTCACTTTAGTCGAGCCCGTATCAGCGGCGATGTTAATGGCTCAGCTGACTACTTTACTTTCCGACTTGCCACCCAAAGCAATTAAAATCGGCTTACTGGCAGATCAAACTCAAGTGGCATTGCTGGCAGATTGGATCGCGAGTTTTAAAATCCACTATCCATCAGTGCCTGTGATTGTCGATCCTGTGATGGTCGCCAGTTGTGGTGATGCATTAGCAGTAGATAACTGTCAGGATATAAAAAGTGCGGCCAAATCAGCCTTAGATTTTAAGCCTTTCAAAGGTTTAATCGAACTTATCACGCCCAATGTGCTTGAACTTGGGCGGTTAACTCACAGTGATGTTTCAACGAAAGCGCAATTCGCTGCCGCGGCACTGGCTTTATCCCAGAGCCTTGATTGCAGTGTGCTCGCCAAAGGTGGCGATGTGAGCTTTGGCAGCACTGACATTCTTGATGATACTCATGCTCAAACTCACGATAACACTTATGCTCAAACTCAGGCTAACGCTCATGTTATCGCTCTTGATAGCAACGGCTGGGACCTTGAGCTTGCCGAGGATTATCTAGTTTGTCGTCAAGTGCGCGCGAGCTCTAAACTACATCAAAATGGGCGTTTCTGGTTAGCCTGCCAACGGGTTAATACCCGCCATAATCATGGTAGCGGCTGCACTTTGTCATCGGCCATTGCCGCCGTGTTAGCGCAAGGTTTTGTATTGCAAGATGCGGTGGTTGTTGCCAAAGCCTATGTGAGTAAAGGTTTAAGCGCGGCGATTGGTTTAGGGCAAGGTCCAGGGCCGTTGGCCCGTACGGGTTGGCCTAATAACTTGTCCCGCTATGCCAAGATAAATCTGTGTGATGGCAATTTTATTAGTCATCAACTCAACCAACACCTTGATGTTTTTAATGATTTAGTTGCAACAGTTTTATCCGCAACAGATCAGGCAACCGCTCAGGTAAGAATAGCCTCGACGCTACCTCAAAATATTTTATCCCACGGTTTTAAAGTGCTCGATGCCGATCTTGGTGTTTACCCTGTGGTGAGTGACTTAACCATGCTGGAGAGTTTGTTAGCTGCGGGCGTTAAAACCCTGCAGTTACGGATAAAAACCGACATCAGCGAGTTAACTACTGCAGAGTTAGCCGAATCTGATTTAGGTAAATCAGCGCTAAGTAGATGTGAGTCAGGCGAACCTGAGTTAATTGGCTCCGAATTAGAAGCACAAATTCAAACGGCCATTGCCTTAGGTAAGCATTTTAATGCGCAGCTTTTTATCAATGATCACTGGCAGTTAGCGATAAAATACCATGCCTTTGGGGTACATTTAGGCCAAGAAGATCTCGCCGTTACCGACTTA
The DNA here is from genome assembly GCF_031931965.1 of Shewanella sp. SP2S2-6. NCBI lineage: Bacteria > Pseudomonadati > Pseudomonadota > Gammaproteobacteria > Alteromonadales > Shewanellaceae > Shewanella > Shewanella sp. SP2S2-6. Next base: position 84,068 of record NZ_JAUOEQ010000013.1, read on the forward strand.
GCGGCCATTCAAGCCGCGGGGCTCGCGCTAGGCATATCGAGCCACAGTTATTTCGAGTTGCTATTGGCGCACCAATACTCGCCATCCTACATAGCGCTTGGGCATATATTCCCAACCACAACGAAGCAAATGCCTTCGGCGCCCCAAGGGCTCGCAAAACTTAAACACTATGTGGCGTTACTCCAAGATCATTATCCCTTGGTCGCCATTGGCGGTATTGACTTAACAAATCTGGCAAAGGTGAAAGCCACAGGGGTTGGCAATATTGCTGTGGTGCGCGCAATAACGAAAGCTAAGGATCCGTTAGCCGCGTTTGCAGAGCTGAGCCAAGCTTGGGAGCAATGTAGCTTGTCTGAAGAACTGGCTGTAAACCATGAGTTGGGTGCTAAGCATGAGTAAAAACCCACCGCTTGCTCACGCAGAGGTTCTTTGCGGTCATATACACAGCGACAATGAACACTGCGGCCATACACTCAGTGATGCCGATTTTATGCGTTATTCTCGGCAAGTCTTATTGCCTGAAGTCGGTGAGGCTGGGCAATTGCAATTGGTCGACGCCAGCGTTGTTATTATCGGTCTTGGCGGTTTAGGGCAATTGGCGGCGCAGTATCTGGCTCGCGCAGGTATTGGTTGCTTGACCTTAATCGACATGGATAAGGTTGAAGTATCGAATCTGCCAAGACAATTGTTATTCAACGATGCTGATATTGGACTTAATAAGGCGCGAGTTGCTAAGCAAAAGCTTAATGGCTTAGCGCCACAGTGCACTGTGACTGCCCATGAAACAGCATTTAATACAGAAACTGCGGCTCATCACTTCGCTGATATTCTAGAGGCGAAACAACAGGGTAAAAGAGTACTTGTGCTTGACTGCACCGATAACTTTGCGACTCGCCAAGCCATTAATCGCCGCTGTATCGAAGCGGCTTTACCTTTAGTCAGTGCGTCAATCGCAGCATTTAGCGGTCAATTGTTTGCAGTCGACCAAATTCGGTTCCCCTCTGGTGGTTGTTATCACTGTATTTTCCCCGCACTGACGAGAGTGTCGCAGAGCTGTAGTACCCAAGGCGTACTCGGGCCGAGCGTGGGCGTGATGGCGTCAATGCAATCTTTGATGGCCATGCAACTCTTGCTGAGTATGGATAGTTGTGATGAATCTAAAAGTGCCTTGTTTGGGCGTTTTTGGCGCTTCGACGCTAAATCACTTTCATGGACAGCGGCGACATTAACGCGGGATCCCCATTGTGACGTATGTGGTCCAAAAGAGGTTTGTTCATCATCCGATAAGCCCAGCAAACTATAAAGTATGGAGGTTTGATATGATTTTAATTCACATAAATAATGTCCCCCAGTCGTTATCAGAACCGACTTCACTCGCGGCTGTGATCCTCGCGCAAGATATAGCCCTCGATTCGGTCGCTATCGTGTTGAATGCAGAGGTGGTTCCGCGTAATCGCTGGCAATCGATTCTCTGCCAACATGAAGATAAATTAGAACTTTTTTCAGCTGTAGCTGGAGGCTAGTATGTTAACGATTGCCGATGTGGAGTTTGAATCACGGTTATTTACCGGAACGGGGAAATTCAGCAATAGCCAAGTGATGCTTGAGGCGATAACTGCTTCAAAATCGCAGTTAGTGACAGTTGCGATGAAAAGAATTGATTTTAAAATGGGGCTTGATGATTTACTCACGCCGTTACGCCAAGCGGGTGTACGGCTATTGCCTAACACTTCGGGGGCGAGAAACGCCAAGGAAGCGGTGTTTGCGGCTGAGCTTGCCCGTGAAATGCTGGGAACTCATTGGATTAAGCTCGAAATCCACCCGGATCCTAAGTACCTAATGCCCGATGCGATAGAAACCTTAGAGGCGGCTAGAATCCTCTGTGAGAAAGGCTTTATCGTGATGCCCTACGTGCATGCCGATCCTGTGCTCTGTCGCCGCTTGGAAGAGGTAGGCTGCGCTGCGGTGATGCCACTGGCGAGTCCGATTGGCAGTAATCAAGGTTTAGTCACTGAAAGCTTTTTAAAAATCATCATAGAGCAGGCGCAGGTGCCTGTGGTGATCGATGCCGGCATTGGCGCACCTTCGCAGGCTGCACGGACAATGGAGCTGGGCGCCGATGCGGTGCTCGTTAACACCGCCATCGCCAGCAGTGCGTCGCCGATAGTGATGGCCGAGTGCTTTAAAGAGGCGGTGCAATGCGGTAGACGGGCCTTTGAAGCTGGGCTTGGCCGAGTACAAACGGGCGCGGTACATACCAGTCCTCTGACGGGATTTTTAAACCAATGAGTTTTGTAGCGGAATTTGCCAAGATCCCACGGGATAAACTGTTACTCGATTTGTATTCTTGCACTGCCCAGGATGTTGAGCGGGCGTTAGTGAGTCCAGCAGGGGATTTACGTAGCTTACTGGCCTTGTTATCACCTGCGGCTGAACCTTATATCGAAACCATGGCACAACGTTCAGCGGCGCTTACGCGGCAGCGATTTGGCGCGAATCTGGGCATGTATTTACCGCTATACGTCTCGAATCTGTGCGCTAATGAGTGTGATTACTGTGGTTTTAGCATGAGTAACAAACTCAAACGCAAAACCTTGAATGAACGGGAGTTGATGGCTGAAATAGCCATTATCAAAGGCAGAGGTTTTGATTCTATTTTACTGGTGTCAGGTGAGCATGAAACTAAGGTTGGTATCGATTATTTCAAGCAAATGTTGCCGCTGATAAAGCAGCAATTTAGCCATGTGGCGATGGAGGTTCAACCCATGAGTGAGGACCATTATTGCCAGTTAGTCGCGCTAGGTTTAGATGCTGTGATGATTTATCAAGAGACATATCAACCCGAGACTTATGCTAGTCACCATTCCAGGGGGAAAAAAATGGATTTTGCCTATCGTTTAGCAACACCTGACAGAGTTGCGGCGGCGGGCGTTGATAAAATTGGTCTTGGGGTATTACTGGGGCTGGATGATTGGCGTTTAGATGGGTTAATGATGGGATATCATCTCGACTATTTAGAGCGACGCTATTGGCGCACCCGCTTTAGTATTTCGCTACCAAGGTTACGACCTTGTACTGGCGGGAACACCCCAAAAGTCATGCTATCGGATCTAGGTTTAGTGCAAATGATTTGTGCATTTAGACTTTTTAATCAACAGCTTGATATCAGCATGTCGACAAGGGAAAGTCCTGAGCTGAGGGATAATCTTTTGCCACTTGGGATCACTCAAATCAGTGCGGGCAGTTCGACACAACCGGGAGGCTATCAAGCGCCTGACAGTCAACTCGATCAATTTGAGATAAGCGATGATCGCAGTGTCGAGCAAGTTATCGAACAGATGCAACGGCAGGGTTTTAATCCCGTATTTAAGGATTGGGAAGCTAATTGGATCACAGGATAAATCTGGCCGTAAATAAATGCTGAGAATGCGGATAAAATCTGTACTTTTGCACGTTGCTGGTCAATAATTGACCCATTAATCACAGCATGCAGGAATACCGTTATGCAAATCCAATCTGCTTATTCATCCGGTCTGCAAGGCTTGCAAAGTGCGCAATCTGGGCTCACTCAAGCAACAATAGATGTGGCTAAACCGACACCGACGCAAAGTGCATCTCCGGCAGAGCCTGCCAGAGATGTTGCCCAGCCCGATAAAACCTCGGCATTATTGGCGGCAAATGAGTCATTAAGACAAGGTGAAGCCTCTACAGAGGTGATTGAAACTGATTCAGAAACGATAGGTTCGATCATTAACATTAAGGTGTAAATATCATGTCGGTTGTGGCGCTATCACCTCAGGTTGGAGCGTCATCCTCTTCATTTTCGGCACATGATAAGACGCTAAGCTCGAATCTAAGCCAGATTCACGCTAATAGCACTTATCAAGGAGCCAGCGCTCACACTGCAGGCTCCGCAAAATTTGAAGCGAGTGGTGCCTATGAACCACATTTTACTGGAACCTCAACCGCTCCGGTTAAAGCTTCGGCTATTGCTCCATTAGTAACTTACGTTTCTCAATCTCTCCACTCATCACCGAATGTATCTTTTAACGCGAGTTCTTCGGCAGCTAGTTCATTGCAATCGAGCGCTCAAACATTTTCTGCAATGCCTGCAGCTATATCATCAACGCCTTTATTCAGCGATACAAATACCGCGACACCCATAAGTTCAAATGTCGCAGGTATTGATGCTTTAAAAGCGCCGCTTGCAATTGCGGATGTTACGCCTGTACTACCACCAGCGTTCAATGGCGCAAGTCAAGCACTAAAGGCCAATCCTTTTGCTGAATCAAGGCCGCAGATTACTCTTCCTGAAGCCAATGCTCCTCAAGTTAATGGGTTAAAAGATCGGGCAAGTTTGCATGCGGATGCCAGTTTTAGCTTGTTAACGGGGCCAAGGTCCATTTCTGGTGTACGCGGGGGACAAATTGCCACACCTGTGTCGACTCCTGCATTGTCATCAATCACGAGTGCTACAGGAAGTAGCCTTGGGGCAAACGCCTTAACGGCAACTAGCCCAAGTCTTAGTGTCACGAGCAGTATTGCCGCTGATATTTTTACGCCTACGAGTTCATCAATTAATACGACTGGCACAGAGCCTTCCGCTTTTAATCCAACGAATACGGGCAGTGCTTTTCCAATAATGCCTGATTTAGCCGCAGTGTTTGGGCCACAAACTGTTTTTACTGGCGCTGCGGTAGTTGACTCCTCCACCTCTAACTCGGCAGGTAACAGCTCTGTAAATAACACTTCTGGAAATATAAGTAGTAATAGTTCAGCAGCGAGTACAGTGACTGTTGAGCAGTCGAACGCTGCAAAAGCAGTAGATCAATCCGCTCGCAATGAAGTGGCTCAACCGACAGTGTTGGAACAATTTACCCAGGTTTTCGGTGACGCTAAGGCTCAAGTCAGTCAGGTAGAAGATCCTGCTATAGCGTCTAACCCCGATGATCGCCAGCAAGCCTTAGCCGCTGTTTTTGCTAAAAATCATAATCAGCTTGAAAAGCAAGCACAGGAAGGAGCGTCGCAGAAACAGCAAGCTGTGGCAGCAGAACAAGCAAAGCAACAACAGTCACAAGCGCAATCACAGGCACAGCAAGCTCAGGAGCAAGTAAAGCAAGCCCAAGAAAAAGCGCAGGCACTGCAGCAACAACAGCTTGATTCACTTAAAGCCAGAGATTCTGAGGTTAAAGCCCATGAACATGCCCATGCCACTGTCGGTGGGCAATACGCTCAGAGTCCGAGTTTTAAGTATGAGAAGGGGGCCGATGGCCAACGTTATGCCACCGATGGTGAAGTGCAGATTGATGTTTCTGCTGTCGGAGGCGATCCACTCGCAACGATAAACAAAATGAAACAAGTGTACGCGGCGGCAATGGCTCCGGTTGATCCTTCTTCTGCGGATATTCGCGTTGCCGCTGAAGCCTTGCAAAAAATGAATGAAGCTAAAGTGATGCTGGCAGAGGAGCGACAAAAACAAATTGTTGACTTGCAAACGACTCAAACATTAATAGACGCAGATGCACAAATCAAAGAGTTGCCACCGTTAGAAAAACATTCACCTGTAGTGACGGGAGACGTTGATGAGTCAGGTAATATTGCTCAGCCCCAAAGTGCCGTCTCAACACCAGTCTCAGATGCAGTTGACAAGCTCATTCAAAGGGTTGAAGCGCAGACGGCCAAAACTGCTGCGACGACTGACACAAGTTCTGGTACTAGTTCGGAAACTCAGTCTAATACCTCGAGTACTAGCAGCTTAGTCAATACGTCAACGACAGTGGAAACCATTGAGCCGCCGACTGCAACCCTAGCATTTGGAGAAGCATCAAGTACTGTGAATTTAGCGACCCGTTTTATTCCAAGACCCGATAGCACAGCAAGTCGTTATTATGCCGCGGTTGCACAAGCCAGTATTGGGCCTTCAGTCCGCGTTGACGTAACGCCGCAAGCCGATATGCAGCCTTCTAATCTCGCCCCTGTAAATGAGCTGCCTAATCATGCGCAATCCGCTACTGTTCTGCCAATTCTGGCCGCAAAAGATACCAGCAAGATAAACGGTTTCAGTGCGAGTGAAAATCGTAGTGCGTCACTGCAGAGTGAGACAAGTGCTGAAGATAATGCATCGCAACAAGCAGGATTGATCCAGCCGCAATACTTGGACAAGCACCCAGCGCGCTATGTTGACTTTAGTGTGTAAGCTTAAGCTTTAACAATTCCCATGATTTGGTTTCATGCTATTAGTTGCTATTAGTTGCTATTAGTTGCTATTCGTCGGTTCAATTCCATGTTGTTGTAAAATCAAAGAGGCAAGCAGTTTGGATGCTGGTCCTTGTTGATCCCTATTGGGGATCACTAGGCTCAACATGATGCGACGTTTTTGACTGCCCTCAAGATGTAAACGCACTAACTTGCCGGAAGCTAATTCCTCTTGGATTAAGAAAGAGGGGATCCAACAGAAGCCAATACCTTGGTTAAGAATGACTTTTGCCTCGTGGAAGTTAGAGACTGTCCAGCGCTGCTCAGCTTTGAGCCAGCCGATATCAATATTGGATTGCACGCCGGTATCTTTGATCACTAACTGTAAATACTGTGCCAGTAGTTTATCGTCTTCAATTGTGCCTAAGTCTGCGAGTGGGTGACTTGGATGACAAACGAGGTAAAGCTCTTGTTCACATAAGGGTTCGGATAAATACCCTTTAGGCGGTACCCCTGCACAGATAGCAATATCGACTTTACTCTGCAGAATGAGCTCTTGGGTGCCAGTGATCACAGAGTCCAGCATGATGATGCGAGTGCCACGGCTGTGGGGCAGAAACGCATTGAGGGCACACACTAAACTTTCCATCGGATAGATAATTTCGCGGGCAAGCGTGAGTGTAGGTTCCCACCCTTGTTCGAGGTTACTCGCGAGCTGTTCTAACTCGTTGACGGCTTGGGTGACATGTCGTGAGCGGCGCAGCAGTACTTCGCCTTGCTGGGTGAGATAGGCTTTACGGCCTTTGACTTCGAGTAGTTCTATACCTAACTGATGCTGTAATTTGGCAACGGCATGGTTAAGTGACGATTGACTCTTGTTGAGTCTTTCGGCCGCTTGGGCATAGCCGCCATAATCGACCACAGCTTGCAAAATACGCCATTGTTCTAAGGTAGATTTAGCTCGAGTCATTATAATATCAAAAAAACGATAGATTGAGGCTTATAGTGGCCACTTCTTACGACTTTTTCAATTAAATATCATAGAGTCAGTCATTCTCACGACATACTGCTAGCTATGTCGCGCTAAGTGACTGAGGGGATAGAGAGGCAAATCATGACGATTTGCTGTGTTTGCGCCCGACCGAGTCACAAACACATCCTAAGTATTAACACTTAAAACGCACAAGAGCCTGTGGACTCGAAAGCTTGATTGCCAGAATTACTAGCATGTTCCGAATCGCTATCTGAGAGCCTTTGGATCAGCGAAGCGCTATCAACGGGTGCACCAATGACTGCACTCAATTGTTCACTTAGGTTTAAAGCGTATTCATTGACGACTAACAAATTGAATAATTGAAGTTTGTCTTGGCAGCCTAATGTGGCTTGATCAATCAGCTTCGCTAACGATGCTTGCCAGAGTGATTGGTAGTAAAGCGGTCCTTCGTTGGCGATAGCATTAAAGCTGTAGGGATAATCCTTGGTTTGCGGCCAATCTTGGCCAAAGCTGGCACTAAACTCTGCACCGATATCAGGATAGACTTGTGAATTTGCGTCTTGGTAAAAGTTAACTGCAACCTTAGCTCGAAAAACTTTGAGCTGTTTCGAATAAGCTTTAGCTAATGTTTCACGCTCGTGTAAATAATCTTGTTCAAACTGCGGAAAGAGTTGATGGCGCAGCACTTCAGCTAACCAGAGACTCGCTACAAAATAGCTATCCTGACTCTGCCCCATGGCATTGTTGAGGTAGAAATGGCTCGCTTTAGCAAGGGACGCCACTGCTTCTGCGATGGATTCGGTTAACTGTTCAATGTCTTTGTAGTTACTCAGCTGCGGCTTAAGATCCAACGCCTGTTGTCCAAATTGCTGGCCGAGTACACTTTGGCGCAATGTCTGCTGTTGACTACTTTGCTGTGGATTTTGGTTGTAGGCCACATAGATTTCACCCAATAATCTTTGCTGGTGGTAAACCCTGACGATATGCGGCCGATTAGGATCGGTTGGTGTTTTATCGGCGTTGGCGGTTGCTATGATCTCAAACTGCAAACCAAACACTTGCAGATAAGTAAAGCTGCGACTCAAGACGTCTGGGGTCTGCCATGTGGGGCCTTTGGCTGATGCTTGTTGTGACAGTGTACGTCCAATATCCCAGGGAGCCACTTGCAAATCTTGGGTTTGGCTATCAAGAAAGGCTTTGACCAACTCAGGGGATGATAACTGCTGCGAACTAAGCGCTAATGCGCTGTAATCGGTAAAGCCTGCCGCCGTGGCGGCTTGTTGGCGCTGCTCTGCAATTCGCTGTAATGCCGTTTGATTGGTTTCACTCGCTCTGGCTTGGTAAGCCTGCCATACATTTTGGCGACATAGGGCGTTTTCCTGTGTCAGTAAGTAGCTGACGATAGTGCCCGAAAAATCGCTTTGCTTTGCACTGCTACGCTTCAGCTCGTCATTTTTATCCTCTTCTTTATGCAGATAATGTTGCTGCTGAGTCGGTTCGGGTTGGCATTGGCTGTCATTGAAGGCAAGACTAAATTGTTGACTGCCTAACCCTTGGCCTATGCTGGCCTGCGCTGTATGCAATTTTGCTTTTTCCTCGGCGCTCCAATGCTGTTGTAGTAACTGTTTAAGCTGTTGGCTCAACAGTATTTGTTCTGCATTACCTTGAGCTAATGCGTAAGCCAGTTGGCTAAATTCTGCTTGGTTTATAAGTTGCGACAGGGTATCGGCGAGGTGTAACTGGCATTGGAGTAAGCCTTCGCGTTCTTCACTTGGTAAGTTAAACCCACGGTAATAGTTGAGCCTATCGTTAATATTATTGAGTCCTATCGTCTGTTGCTCAAAAATAAGCGCCTGCTGAGCCAAGGTTAATTGTGCTGTTGTTAAGCGTGCGTTAGCGAAGGCAGATGCAAGCTCAATGTTTGGCAAACGCAGACATTGCTCCACTAAGAGGGGGACAGGACTTGGCGCCGCGTAGGCGGCATTTGTAGCATAAAGGCTCAAGCCAAGCAGGCTAACCAGTAAAGTGGGTTTTAACATGGATTATGTGTTCTGCATTTGTGATGGAATGAGTTAACTTTGGCTTAGTATCTAATTGAGCTAGCTTCAAGTCATTGTTATGCATGAAACCCTGTTCCGTTATCGATGTCAACGGTAAGGGTGAGAGTCGCAAATGTATTGCTATTCAGGAAGGAGTAGCAATGAGCGGCTGAACACTTGTATATTCCAGATAAACGAGAGGAATGGTGATCTTTCGGCTTTTGATATCAGCCATTACTAGCTCAAACCCTGAGGACGCAATGACTGATATCCGCTTACTTCAGACTGAAAAGGTCAGGTTAAATCTTGATTAGGTTGATTTTTCACTGCGATAATCGTGGCACGTTTGGGCGCAGGATAACCTTCAACTGTTTTGGTGATGTCGTTAGGATCTAAGTATTCAACCAGTGACTCGTTAGGCATCCAGTCGGTACGGCGTTGCTCAGCAAGGGCTGTGACATCGGTATCGACACAACGTATGTCGGTGAAATCACACTTCTTTAACCAGAGCATCAGCGCGGCAACGGACGGAATGAACCATACATTATTCATTTTGCCATATCTATCTTGAGGCACGAGTACGGCGTTTTCGTCGCCATCTATCACTAATGTTTCTAACACGAGTTCACCACCGGTGCGCAACTGATCACGCAGTTGTAACAAGTGATCGATAGGTGAACGCCTGTGATACAAAACGCCCATGGAGAAAACCGTATCGAATGCATCGAGCGGTGGCAACTCTTCAATGCCAAGAGGTAACAGGTGCACAGGATGATGTGTGCCCGCTAAACGTTTTACCGCTTCAAACTGACATAAAAACAACGGCGAAGGGTCGATACCGACGACACGTTTGGCACCTGAGCCCAACATGCGCCACATGTGATAGCCACTGCCGCAACCGACATCGAGCACAGTGCGGTTTTTCAGCGGTGAAATATGTTGCTTCACGCGATCCCATTTCCAGTCACTGCGCCATTCTGTATCGATATGGATGCCATGAATGTGGAAGGGGCCTTTACGCCATGGCATAAACAGGCGCAGTAGGTTCTCAAGCTTCTCTTTTTCGCCAGAGCTAAGTTGCTCGCCACTACCGACGGTCACGCTATCGATAAAGTCCACTTGGTCGGGTGTAGGATAGTGCAGCTTGTTGAGCACTTTTTCCCACTTTGGCAAGTTGCCGTGTTTATGATCCCGTTGCCACTTGCCTAAAATGCTCGGCAGGGTTTCGAGCCAGTGTTGTAGATTTGAATCGGCGATTTGTTGGTAAAACGAGCTAAAGCTGATCACTTGATGGCCACCATAGAAGCAAAATTAAAGCATTGGAACCAGAGACTAAAGTGACTGAAGCCTTGGCTGGTTAGGCGTTGTTGATGCGTGGTTAAAGTGTCAGGCTTCATGACATTTTCCAGCGCACTGCGTTTTTGGCTGATCTCGAGTTCGCTGTAGCCATTGGCGCGTTTAAAGTCTAAATGTTGCTCTTCCAATAGGGTTTGGATCGGGGCATCTTCGAAGCGAATTTTTTCCGACAGCACTAAAATCCCACCGGGGTTTAGGCCCTGATAAATTTTGGCTATCAGGGTTTCTCTGTCTTCTGGCGGTAAAAACTGCAAGGTAAAATTGAGTACCACCAGTGAGGCATTTTGAATATCGATATCGCGAATATCACCGCAAACCAGATCGACGTCTGTATCGCTAACATAGGCATTCAGGTTCTCTTGGCAGCGTGCAACCATAGATTCGCTGTTATCAACGGCGATAATGCGGCATTGACGGCCTTGGATTTGGCGACGAATACTTAAGGTCGCGGCGCCGAGTGAGCAACCCAAATCGTAAATTTGAGTATTTGGCATGACGAAACGATCTGCAAAATCGCCTATGGTATTGATAATTTGCGTATATCCGGGCACGGAGCGGCGGATCATGTCACTGAACACGCCTGCTACACGGTTATCAAACTGGAAATCGCTAATATGCTCGCTCGCTTGAGCGTAGATAGTGTCTTGAGAAACGTTCATCTGAGATTTTTCATGGGAATTCAACCCGGCATTTTAACGAATCCGATCGATTAGCAGCAAGTCTCATACTGGTAATTTGCGATAAATTTTTGTCTAATACGCCATAGATAACAAAATCGTTACATGTACATCAAGTACTAAGGGCTCAACTTGAAGTTTGTGATCCACTTAATCGTGATCTTGTGCAGCTGTTTTTTGAGCATAACAGGGCAGGCAAGTCCATTGCCCGACGAGCCATTAATCGTGGTGATGGGTGAAGATAGCTTTCCCTATCAATATGTCGACAACGATGGTGAGCCGACCGGACTACTGGTCGATTTATGGAAAGAGTGGGCGAAACAAAGCCATACCCAAGTGGTTTTTGTGGCGCGCCACTGGCACGAGTCCCTTGATCAACTCCGGCAAGGTAAGGCGCAAGTGCATATCGGCATGGGGAAAACCCCAGAGCGTGAGCAAGAGTTCGACTTTACTGTGCCCATCGCCGATGTCGGTACTTTTTTGTATTTGCATAAATCCCTGCAGGGCAAAAAGTCCATTAAAGAACTCATTCCCTTTCAAATTGGTGTGGTAGCTGCTTCATCTCACGAGGCGGAATTGCACCGTATCGAACCGCAGCTCGTGTTTAAACGTTACGAAAGTCGCGAGAAATTACTCGCTGGGGTCGCAGCCGGCGAGATTATGGTGTTTGCGGGCTTAGAAGGTTATTTGAAAGATCCCGCTTCATCCCAAGAGATTGCCGCGAATTATCCCAATACGGCGCGTATCCAAATTAAGGCGATGCAATTTGTTCCTGCGGTCAAAAAGGGCAATCTCGATTTAGTTGATAGGATCAATAAAGGTTTCACCGCGCTCGATCCGCACTTTATCCAACAAACGGAGCGACGATGGCTTGGCTACCAACGTCAACAAGCTGGGATTGTTATTTCCATGCAACTGGGCGCCGAGCCTTTTGTGGACTTAGGGGTCGATGGTTTACCCCATGGCTTGTATGTGGACATGTGGCAGCTTTGGTCTGAGAAGACCGGTATCGCCGTTGATTATATTTCTGGCGATATGAACTCCAGTGTGGATGATGTTCGCCGAGGTCTTGCCGATGCGCACATTGGTTATCCAGAGAGTAATGATGTCAAAACGGGGCTCAATCGGGCTTGGCATTTATATACAGTTAAGAGCCGCTTATTTCTCTTTCAGCAGCAGTTGACCGATTTAGACAGCTTAAAAGGTAAACGTATTGGTGTGGTGCCGACGGCGCCTTATCTGGTGGAGTTACGTAAAGCCTTACCCCAAGTGGCACTGCGCTATTACGACAATATGGATGCCATGGTTGTGGGCGCAAGATCGGGCGAGATTGTCGGCTTTGTGGCTTCGGGTGCATGGACATCACATTATTTACTGCTCAATAAAGGCTGGTCTGACTTTAGCCAGTATCCCAATCTCGAATTTAGCACCAATATTTATGTGCTGACTCGCAGTGATGATCCTGGCATGACGCAGCGGATCGCCAATGGATTTAACAATATTAGCAATCAAGAGTTTGCCGATATTGAAAATAAATGGATGCTCAATCCCAAAGATCATGTTTTTACCCAAACTGAACGGCATGTCAGCTTAAGCCCTGCAGAACAGGCCTATGTGGAAAGTGTAGGCGAGCTTAAAGTGGGCTATTTAAAGCAATGGCCGCCGATGGAGTTTATGGATGAGCAGGGCGAGTTTGCGGGGATCAACAGCGATATCGTCAAATTACTCAAGGAACAGCTCAAACTTAAGCTGACGCCCGTTGCCTTTGATGATTGGCATTCGTTAATCGAGGCGTTGCAAAAGGGCGAGGTAAGTTTAGCCGGCAGTGTCGCCCAAACGGCAGAGCGCCAGCAGCGTTTAGCGTTTAGTGAGGCTTATTGGCCATCGCCGTGGGCATTAGTGTCGCAATTGGAGCAAGTCTCGGTATTCAATATTGCCCAGCTTGCAGGGCAAAGGGTGGCCGTGGTCGAGGGCTATCATTTGGTGGCGCAATTGATGAGTCTGGAACCTTCACTCAAGTTAGTAATAGTGCCAAATACACAGGCGGGATTGGCGGCGGTGACGAATGGCAATGCGGATGTGTTTATCGATAAAGTGGTGACATTGGCCTCCGAACTTAAAACCAGTCACTACCCGACGCTGAAAATGTCGCTGCTGAGTGATCTTGCCGATCAGCATAGCCATATTGGTGTTTATCCTCAGTTTGCGCCGCTGGTACCACTGATTAACAAAGCCTTAGCCTTGATTGATACTCAGCATCAACAGCAAATTTATGCGCGTTGGGTGTCATTTTCTGTCGCGACAGAGAGCGCTAAATATCTGCAATGGCTGCGTTATATCGTATTTGGCGTGATAATCTTGTGCTCAGTGATGGTGGCCGTGTTGTTAGTGAATCGCCGCTTAAATCGTGAGATCACCCAGCGACTCGTCGCTGAAAAACGTTTGCTGCATGTGGCAAATCACGATGCTTTGACTCAGTTACCTAACCGCGCCTTGCTCGATGACAGATTAGCCCAAGCTTTGCTGTCCCATCAGCGCGACCAAGCCCATTTTGCCTTGCTATTCATCGATCTGGATGGGTTTAAACAAATCAATGATCAACATGGTCATCCGATTGGCGATGAATTGCTGGTACAGGTCGCCCAAAAGTTAACCAAGGTTATCCGTGGCTCAGATACCGTGGCGCGATTTGGCGGCGATGAGTTTGTTATCCTGCTAAATCGTGTGCAAGATCTCGATGCTGCAACCCAAGTTGCTGATAATATTCTACAGGCACTGTCGAGCCCTTTGCTTATTCAAGGCGTCAGTGTCAGCATAGCGGTCAGTATGGGCGTGGTGATTTATCCCCGCGATGGTGATACCGCGATAGGCTTATTGAAAAAAGCCGATCAACTGATGTACCAAGCAAAAAGTTGCGGCGGGCGTTGTTATCGCTCAGCTTGATGTTTTTTTGAACGCTCATGCTCAGATAGTGCGTTCGCCTCTAGTCAAGGGCGTAAAACTGTTTGATACTTCACCGCCTAAGTGTGAAGTACTTTGGTAATCGGCATTATTTTACTATAATGCCGCTTTTATCTCGTTTTGATTATTTCCAAAGCACCGGTTTCCGGATAAAGGATAGAGTTAGATGCGCAGTCATTATTGTGGAGACGTCAATAAGTCTCACGTTGGACAAGAAGTTACCTTGGTAGGTTGGGTTAATCGTAGCCGTGATTTGGGTGGCGTTGTCTTTTTAGATTTAAGAGACAGAGAAGGTCTGATCCAAGTGGTCTATGATCCAGACTTACCTGAGGTGTTCAATGTCGCCAGCACGCTGCGCGCCGAATTTTGCGTTCAGGTTAAAGGCCTAGTTCGCGCCCGTCCTGACAGTCAAGTCAATGGTCAAATGAAGACGGGTGAGATTGAAGTCTTAGGCCAAGCCTTGACTATCATCAACGCTGCCGATCCACTGCCATTGAGCATGGATAACTACCAGAACAACAGCGAAGAGCAACGTCTTAAGTATCGTTACTTAGATTTACGTCGCCCAGAAATGGCGCAGCGATTAATTTTCCGCGCTAAAGTGACCAGTTCTGTGCGTCGTTTCCTCGACTCAAATGGTTTCTTAGACATAGAAACACCGATCCTGACCAAGGCAACCCCAGAAGGTGCCCGCGATTATTTAGTACCAAGCCGTACTTATAAAGGTCAGTTCTTTGCCTTGCCACAATCGCCACAGCTGTTTAAACAGTTGCTGATGATGTCAGGCTTTGATCGTTACTATCAAATCGTAAAATGCTTCCGTGATGAAGATTTACGTGCCGACCGCCAGCCAGAATTCACCCAAATCGATATCGAAACGTCTTTCATGAGCTCTGAGCAAGTGATGGCGAAAACCGAAGAGATGATGCGCGGTCTGTTCCTTGAAATGCTGAACGTGGATCTCGGCGAGTTCCCGCGCATGACCTACAACGAAGCGATGCGTCGTTTCGGTTCAGATAAGCCAGATTTACGTAACCCATTAGAGCTGGTGGACATTGCCGATTTACTCAAAGAAGTCGAATTTGCGGTATTCTCAGGCCCTGCTAACGATGAAGAAGGCCGTGTTGCTGCACTGCGTATTCCAGGCGGCGCTGCACTGTCTCGTAAGCAAATCGATGATTATACGAAGTTTGTTGGCATCTATGGTGCTAAAGGCTTAGCGTGGATGAAGATTAATGACCTAAGCCTTGGCTTAGAGGGCATTCAATCACCTGTGCTGAAATTCTTAAACGAAAGCATAGTCAATGAAATCGTCAGCCGCACTGGCGCGCAAACCGGTGACATTATTCTGTTTGGTGCTGACCAAGCGACTGTGGTTGCTGAATCCATGGGCGCACTGCGTCTTAAAGCGGGTGAAGATTTTAACTTATTACAAGGCGAATGGCGTCCACTGTGGGTGGTTGACTTCCCAATGTTTGAGAAAATCAACGGCAATTTCCACGCTGTTCACCATCCGTTCACCGCACCGCGCGGCGTAACGGCGGCAGAACTTGAAGCTAACCCAGCAAATCGTGTTTCTGATGCTTACGATATGGTATTAAACGGCTGCGAATTAGGCGGTGGTTCAGTGCGTATCCACAACCAAGAAATGCAGTCTGCGGTATTCCGTATTTTGGGTATTACCGACGAAGAAGCTAAAGAGAAGTTCGGCTTCCTGTTAGAAGCGCTGCGTTACGGTACTCCGCCACATGCAGGTTTAGCGTTTGGTTTAGACCGCATCATCATGCTGATGACGGGCGCAAGCTCAATCCGCGATGTGATGGCGTTCCCGAAAACGACAACAGCCGCTTGTCCGCTGACTAACGCACCAGGATTTGCAAATCCGCAGCAGTTAGCTGAACTTGGCATTGCCGTGGTTGAGAAAGCCGTTAAAACGGAAGACTGATCTTTCGTAACAGGGCTTTTGTAAATCGATCTTATGCAAATCGACCTTATTCAAGTCAACGTTGTGTAACTCGTTTTGTGAAAGGCGATTGGCATTAGTCGATTGGCGTTAGTCTATTAGCATTAGTCCTTATCAGTTATTTTTATTCGTACCGAAAACCGAGGCTCAAGCCTCGGTCTGTTTTAGTGAACCGTCATTTCTTTGCTTATCAATATCTGTTTGTTCAATCCTAAATAGCCGTTATTCAATCCATTACACCTCGGCTCTTGATAAGCTATGCGATGACACCTCAGTTAAGGAGACTTCCCATGGCAGGTCACAGTAAATGGGCCAACATTAAGCACCGTAAAGCAGCTCAAGATGCTAAACGCGGTAAACTCTTTACTAAATTCATTCGCGAATTAACCGTCGCAGCCCGTGAAGGCGGCTCAGATCCCGATTCAAATCCACGATTACGTGTCGCCATTGATAAAGCCCTCGGTGGCAATATGACCCGCGATACGGTTGAGCGCGCGATTAAACGCGGCGCCGGTGAATTAGAAGGTCAGCAACTCGAAACCATTCTATATGAAGGTTATGGCCCAGGCGGCACCGCTGTGATGGTCGAAACCATGACGGACAATCGTAATCGGACTGTGAGCGGTGTGCGCAATGCGTTTAGTAAATCGGGCGGTAACTTAGGCACGGATGGGTCGGTTTCTTATCTGTTCACTAAGCGTGGGGTGTTATCCTATGCGCCGGGAACCGATGAAGATGCATTGATGGAAGCGGCGCTTGAAGCAGGTGCGGAAGATATTGTCAGCTATGATGATGGTGCTATTGATGTGTTCACCGATCCCGTTGATTTCTATATGGTGAAAGATGCGCTCGATAAAGCGAGTTTTGTGGCAGATAACGCTGAAATCGCTATGATAGCCTCGACGAAAGCTGAGCTTGATTTAGACACTGCCGAAAAATTTATGCGCCTTATCGATACCCTTGAAGATCATGACGATGTGCAAGAAGTGTATCATAATGCGGAAATCTCCGATGACGTGATGGCAAGCCTAGGTTAGATTGACTGTGAGCTGGATTTGGGCGTCAATCTAAACCAATTTCAGCTCGCACACGCTAACGTAGGGCACTCGCTAATCCAGGAACTGAGACGAACATTCAGATCCCATATAAGGCATTAAATGGCAATTATTTTAGGTGTTGACCCAGGTTCGCGGATCACAGGCTACGGCGTGATCCAATGTCAGGGGCGGCATCAGATTTACCTTGGCAGTGGCTGTATTCGTACTTCGTCTGAAGAGCTTCCTGGCAGGCTCAAGCAAATATTTGATGGGATCACTGAAATTATTCGTCAGTATCAACCGGATGAGTTTGCGATTGAACGGGTATTTATGGCAAAAAATGCCGATTCTGCGCTCAAGCTTGGCCAAGCACGCGGCGCGGCCATTGTCGCCGCCACGGTCGCCAATTTACCTGTGGCAGAATACAGTGCGACTCAAATTAAAAGCGCAGTCGTTGGCACGGGGCGAGCACAAAAAGCCCAAGTACAACACATGATCCAACAACTACTTAAATTACCCGCAGCCCCACAAGCTGACGCCGCAGATGCACTCGGTGTTGCTGTGTGTCATTATCACACCAGCCAGAGTTTAATCGCATTGAGTGGCCGGGCAACGGCAAGAACATACGGACGGTACAGATGATAGGTCGTTTACGGGGCGTGTTAGTTGAGAAACAAGCGCCAGAAATTTTGATCGATGTTAATGGTGTGGGTTACGAGTTGCAGATGCCGCTCACCAGCTTTTATGAGCTGCCTGAAGTTAACCATGAAACCATGGTCTACACCCACTTTGTGGTGCGTGAAGATGCACAGTTACTCTATGGTTTTATCACGAAACAGGAAAGAGCCTTATTTCGTTTATTGATCAAGACCAATGGCGTCGGTCCCAAGCTTGCACTGACCATTTTATCTGGCATGACAGCCGGAGAATTTGTGGGTTGTGTTGAGCGCGATGACATAGTGACCTTAGTGAAATTACCCGGTGTGGGTAAGAAGACCGCCGAGCGTTTACTGGTAGAAATGCGCGATAAGCTCAAGAGCTTGAT
Organism: Shewanella sp. SP2S2-6; assembly: GCF_031931965.1. NCBI lineage: Bacteria > Pseudomonadati > Pseudomonadota > Gammaproteobacteria > Alteromonadales > Shewanellaceae > Shewanella > Shewanella sp. SP2S2-6. The sequence goes on from NZ_JAUOEQ010000013.1 coordinate 102,335, forward strand.
GGAAGCCTCTGCAGGTTCAGAGCGTGAGTTTGTGCTGCAATCTAATTACTCTCCTGCGCCGACAGTCAATAGTGCCGAAGAAGATGCTATTTCAGCTTTGATTTCGCTGGGTTATAAATCGCCGCAGGCGAGCAAATCGGTTTCTGCAGCCTACAAAGAGGGCATGGATTCAGAAACACTGATCAAAGCTGCCCTTAAGTCGATGCTTTAATTGAATGATGATAATTAAGATGAAAGCTGCGAGAAGGAATAATAATGATTGAGGCAGACAGACTCATCCAGCCGCAGATCCAAGCTCAAGATGAATCCATCGACAGGGCAATGCGCCCTAAAATGCTCGATGAATACACGGGCCAAGATGACACTCGGGCGCAACTTAAGGTGTTTATTCAAGCGGCAAAGAATCGTAATGAAGCCTTAGATCATATGTTGATCTACGGTCCGCCAGGACTGGGTAAAACCACCTTGGCTATGATTGTGGCGAACGAGATGGGAGTGAACATTAAGTCCACCTCGGGCCCCGTGCTTGAAAAAGCGGGCGATCTTGCAGCCCTCTTGACCAATCTTGAATCCGGTGATGTGTTATTCATCGATGAAATCCATCGATTAAGCCCTGTGGTAGAAGAGATTTTGTATCCGGCGATGGAAGATTATCAGCTGGATATCATGATAGGTGAAGGGCCTGCAGCGCGTTCTATTAAGCTTGATTTACCGCCGTTCACTCTAGTGGGCGCGACAACACGGGCAGGTGCGTTAACCTCACCACTGCGGGCGCGTTTTGGGATCCCGCTGCGGCTTGAGTTTTATAACATCAAAGATTTAAGCACCATAGTCACGCGTTCGGCGCAGGTAATGGAGCTGGATATTGATGCTGAAGGTGCCTTTGAAATCGCGCGCCGTTCACGCGGTACACCGAGAATAGCCAACCGATTGCTGCGCCGCGTACGGGATTACGCGCAGGTGAAGCATGACGGTGCCGTCACTAAGTTTGTGGCCGAACACGCTTTAGACTTGTTAGACGTGGATAGTGAAGGTTTCGATTATATGGATCGCAAATTGTTACTGGCTATTATCGATAAATTTATGGGTGGACCAGTAGGACTAGATAACTTAGCCGCAGCCATCGGCGAAGAGCGTGAAACCATTGAAGATGTGTTAGAACCTTTCTTGATCCAGCAAGGGTTTATCCAACGCACGCCCCGCGGCCGCATTGCAACCGCACGGGCATACCAGCATTTTGAGTTGATCAAACCTGAATAACCATCTGCTTGATAATACCGATAATGAAAGGCGACCTGAGTGGTCGCTTTTTTATGGGTGAAATTTAACTTTGGTTACAATAGGGGTGAGATTTTGGCAAATCGAATAGCGTTTGAAATGGCGTTAAATATAAGACTTTTTAAAACTTGATAGCTATGAGTTTCTCATCATTAAGTTGTATCAGTATTCCAGAACTCCCCGTCTTTTTAAGCTCAGTATTTAGACGATTACAATAGATTTTATACAGAAAACTGTATATTTATAGTTAATTGACGCGAACCTAAATTAATTAACAAATGTATCTATTTAGTTTGTTTATTGAGCAGGGATAGGAACTATCCACTATCAAAATTGATTTTTATTCTGAGATTAACTTAATTTAATAATTTGCCTTAGGTTACTAAATCCTCAACACAAATACTCACTACAGTTATCTTTTGCTAGGGTTTGGTATACGGAATAATTTGTGTCAATATTGTTGAAATTTCGAGGGTGATTTTCTTTGTGTGCATAAATAGCACAACTGATACTGTTTGTATCTTCTGTTATGCACTGATTTAGCGAGGTTATCTCCATAATTATGGCTGCATATAAGTTACTAATGTTCATGACTATGCAATTTAAGTGGTGGTTAATCAGTACCTCATTCCAGTTTACAGCTCTCGCTTGAATAATTAAATGTGATTTTGATCACACTTTTTGATGCTGAACATGTTTCATAAAAGTAACTCGTTAACAGTGTTAATCACTTATTACTTGTCCTCATTAAGATTTAACTTCTAATAAAATATGATGCTTAAGTTTTATTGAAAATATGCGTCATAAATAAAAACAAAGTAACCTAAATTATTTAACATTGCTTTTTCGTTGGTTAATATTTTGAGTGTTGACGGAGTTAAAGTGAATCCTCAGTATCGAGTGCAACAGTAGTACATCAATAGTTGTACAAGCTGTAAGCATAAAAATAATAGTAAGATCTAGGGAGCATTCATACATGATCAAAAGAACCAAAGTCGCGTCAGCTATTAACTTAGCTATCGTTGCATCTATCACTTCTGGTGCATTTGTAACGTCAAGCACATTTGCTGCGGAAGAAAAAGCAAAAGTTGAACGTATTGAAGTCACGGGTTCACGCATTCAGCGCCAAGATATGGAAACAGCTTCACCTGTGACCGTTATTGATGCTGCTGCGATTAAAGCGGAAGGTTTTACTTCTGTTGACCAAATGCTACAAGTACAAACATCTATGGCGGGTGCAGCCGTGGGTTCAACTACGAACAACGGTGCAGATGGTGTTGCGCAAGTTGATTTACGTGGTATGGGTTCACAACGAACGCTTGTATTACTGAATGGCCGTCGTATGGTGAACTCAGGTTCTGGCGCGAATAGTTCTGTCGATTTGAACTCGATTCCTGTTGCCATGATTGCCCGTGTTGAAATTCTGAAAGATGGCGCTTCAGCGGTTTATGGTTCAGATGCCATTGCCGGTGTTGTGAACATTATCACTAAGAAAGACTTTGAAGGTTTTCAGCTCGATTTTAACGGCAGTGGCACTGATAAAGGCGATGGTGAAAGCGGTGATGTAAGTGCATTATATGGTTTCAACACAGAGGGTGGTAACTACACCTTTGGTGCTGCTTATGCTGACCGTCGTGGTGTTATCCAAGGTGATCGAGATTGGTATGACCCACTCGATAATACGAGTTCAATTATTCCAACTGGTGCATTAAACCAGAAGGTTATTGATGCAAATGGTAATTGGGTTAACAGAGCCACAGGTTATGATTATTCGAATGACGTTTACTTCCAAACGCCAAGCGAACGCCGTAGCTTATTTGCAAATATGACACAAGAGTTAGGTAATGATGTGGTACTAACCGCGGATGCTATCTATACCAATCGTCGTTCAAACCAACAGCTTGCGGCACAACCTGCGCAAATCAAATTAAATGTTTGTGGCGACCCAAGAGTGACAAATCCAACTGCTGGTTGCCTTAATCTTGACCAAAGCATGGTTGATGCAGGGATTAAAGCTGACGCTCGCGGACAAGTGCAATATAACAGACGTATGAATGATGTTGGACCTCGTGTTTACAGCCAAGATACTGATACTTGGCGTTTATCTGGTGGATTAGCGGGTTCTTTGGATGTTCATACTGGTATGAACTGGAATGTGGACTACACATTTGGTAAGAACGAGGCTAAAACTGGTGTTGATAACTCAATTAACGCAACATTAATGGCTGCTTCTATTTATGCAGACCCATATGCGTGGTTTGAAGGGTCTCCACTGACGAATGAGATGAAAGACGTTTCGTATGACGAGAAATCAACTGGTGGCAATGAACAACAAACGTTGTCTGCTGGCTTAAATGGTGAACTCTTCGATTTAAGTGCGGGTGCTGTGGGCTTTGCGATTGGTGCTGAATACCGTCGCGAAAGTGGTTTCTATAATCCAGATCCAGTTGTTGTCGCTGGCGATAGTACTGCTGCTCAGCAAGACCCGACAAGCGGTAACTACAACGTTATCTCTATTTTCCAAGAAGTGAGCGTACCATTTACAGAAAAATTAACGGGTGAATTTGCACTGCGTTTAGATGATTATTCAACATTTGGTAAAGCAACTACGTGGAAAATTGGGTTGACATATGTCGCATCCGACGAACTTATGTTACGTACTGTCGCTGCTACAGGTTTCCGTGCTCCAAGTGTTGCTGAATTATATGGTGGTAATTCAGGTTCTTTTGATTATTTAACGAACCCTTGGTTGCCTCTGAGTGAACAAACTGGACAGATTTTAGTTAATCGTACATCAGATGAAAATTTAAAACCTGAAGAATCTGAGTCATATACCGCTGGTTTAGTTTACTCACCAAACTATATCGATGGCATGTCTCTGACTTTAGACTACTGGCGTTTCAAAGTAACTGATGCTATTGCTCGTGCAGATGTTCAAGTCGGTTTAGATGCTTGTCATAAAGGTGATGCTGAAGCATGTAGCACATTCAATATTACTGCCGATGGTGATTTGTTTAATTTAACAAGCGCATTAACAAACGTTGGATCACAGGATACTAGTGGTATTGATTTCAACTTAGCTTATAGCTTTGCATTGTTTGGGTTAGACTGGAAAGTCAGCAATGACACCACATATCTCATCAATTATGAGCAAGATGGTGAAAACTATACTGGCACTATCGATGGGAACTTCGGTGCTTACTCTCGTGTTCGTAACAACTTCAGCATTTCTGCGGGTCAAGATGACTGGAGTGTAATGTACTTCAACCGCTATATCCGTTCTATGAATGATAATTACACTGACTATGATGTGAATGATGAACCATTTGCTGCGGTAAGAGGTGTTGATTCTATTCTGTATCACAATATTTCAGGGACTTATCACGTAAATGACAGCACCACAGTTAGCTTAGGTGTTAAGAACTTTACTGACGAGAAGCCTCTATACGTTACTAACGGTAGTGATGCAGGTACAGTTCCTGAAGTGTACGACACCATTGGCCGTACTATTTACGGTGGTGTAACGGTTAAGTTCTAAGCTAAGTTTGTACTCTTAGTGTTTAAAAAGCGCCTTAGGGCGCTTTTTTATTGCGAAATGGAACCAGACACAGATTTTTGAGTGGCTAAGCATCATTTTACTCTTCACTTTTGAATAGCCAATTTTCGTTTAATTTTCCCTAAATTTCGTATTTTGTTCACAGTTTTCAACATCACACTTCCTAACGAATGTAATAGGTCTAGAGTCATCTCGATTCGCATGGTAATATAAATGATATAGATTCTCGTTTGGGTTTTAAGGATGAGTAAAATACTCTTAGTTGATGATGATCCCTTGTTTAGTGTGTGGTTGGCCGATGCCTTGGGCACACAAGGGCATGAAGTTGCATGTGCGGAAAATGGTGTCGACGGTTTGGCATGCATTGAAAGTTTTGCTCCCGACATCATAGTACTTGATTTAGTCATGCCACAAATGAATGGTTTTGAGCTGTTAAAAGCGCGGGAATGCTCAACGCCGGTATTGATGATATCAGCACGGGATAATGAAGACGATCGCATCACAGGTTATGAATTGGGGGCCGATGATTTTTTGAGTAAACCATTTAGCATCAAAGAGCTATTTGTTCGCTTACGCGCCTTAGAGCGACGTCTTTGTGTCAGTCAACCTCACTCGCCGCAAATTGCAACTGTAGCAGCGAAAGTGATTAACTTTGATGATATGAGTTATAGGATAACTATTGGTACACGGTATGTCGATTTGACTCAAACCGAGTTTAAATTATTTAAATATCTGTTTGAAAGGAAAGGTCAAGTCATCACTAAGCAAGAGCTGCAGCGCTCTGTATTACAAAAAGATCTGGGCCGATTTGACCGCAATCTCGATATGCACATTAGTAACACTCGCCGTAAATTAGCCAACATCAGCTTGCCGCGTAACTTAATCAATACAGTGCGCGGCCAAGGTTATAGTTTTATGGCTTAACACCATCGTTTACTAACTTGTGAACGGCTAAGTTTGACGGATGTTTGGCGTGAAACTTGGTCAATAAAAGGTCGACTGCAACTGCCTTGACTGAATTTACTGGCTTTCGTTTTCCCCTTGGGATGTTTTGGTTTATCCTATCGGCCATATAATAAAATGTGCCGCGTGCTATCAGTCGCGTGCCATTAACTGCCCTTAGCTTTAACAACCTATTAGGAATCATTATGCGGATCAGTGCCAACTTTGATGGCGGAAATATCCAAGTCGTCAATCTTGATAATAAAGACGATATTCAACTTGCTATTCGTCCCGATGCGGGCGGCGAGTTTTATCAATGGTTCAATTTTCGATTCGAAGGTGAGGTGGGTAACCATTACACCTTAAATATCATCAACGCGGGGACGGCTTCCTATACCAAGGGATGGGAAGACTATCAAGCAGTAGCCAGTTACGACCGTCAGCATTGGTTCCGTATTCCTACACAGTATAAAGACGGTAAACTGAGCATTAGCTTAGAGCTGGATTGCGATGCGATTCAAATCGCTTACTTTGCGCCATACAGCTATGAGCGTCACTTAGATTTACTCAGCAGCGCCCAGTTACACCCAGATGTCAATTTAGAGCATTTGGGCCTGACCTTAGATGGCCGCGATATTACCCTGATGAAAGTCGGGAATGGCGATCCTTCTAAACGCAATATTTGGATCACCGCCAGACAACATCCGGGCGAAACCATGGCTGAATGGTTAGTCGAAGGTCTAGTGAATCGTTTACTCGATAATGATTGTCCAACAGCGAAAGCGCTGCTCGACAAAGCCAATTTCTATATAGTGCCGAACATGAATCCCGATGGCAGTGTCAGAGGCCATCTGCGCACCAATGCGATTGGGATCAATCTTAACCGCGAGTGGCAAACGCCGAGTTTAGAAAAGAGTCCAGAGGTGTACCACGTCGTCAACAAGATGCAGCAAACTGGTGTCGACTTGTTCTATGATGTCCATGGTGATGAAGGTTTACCTTATGTGTTTCTCGCAGGTTGTGAGGGCGTGCCTGCCTACAATGATAAGCTGGCGCAGCTGCAAGCGGACTTCAGTCAAGCATTAACCTTAGCCAGTGCCGATTTCCAAACTCAGTTTGGCTATGACAAAGACGAGCCTGGCCAAGCGAATCTAACGGTTGCGTCTAATTGGGTCGCTCAGACCTTCGAGTGTTTATCCAATACCCTCGAAATGCCTTTTAAAGACAATAACAATCTGGCCGATCCTTTTGTGGGTTGGTCGCCAGAGCGCAGTATTTATTTAGGTGAAGCATCGCTTATCGCCATGCTCGCCGTTGTTGATAAATTACGTTAGGGCGAGGCTGATATGGCATTAATTGAATGTCCAGTGTGTCGCAAGCGGATGTCGAGTAAGGCGCCTTCATGTCCCCATTGTCAAGCGAGCACCAATGGTGACAATGAGTCTTTATCGCGCATTAGTCATATTCAAAAGTCCAGCAGCTTAATGAATCAGAGTTTTGTTGCTATGACCTTGTTTATTGCTGGTGTGGTGATTTGGTTTTGGGGTGGTGAACCTGCCGAAGGTATGCGGGCGAATATAGCTGGAATATGCTTTGTGTTTGGTTTTGTGGGTTATCTCATCACACGAGTCAGAATCGTGTTACATAAGCGGAAAAGTGTATGACAGATATTAATCAAGTGATCGATCAAATGCCCATTGAAGTCTATCAAAGGCTTCGTACTGCAGCAGAGCTGGGTAAGTGGGAAGATGGCACTGTGTTAAGTGAAGCGCAGCGTGAATCGACCCTGCAGGTCGTGATGTTGTATCAAGCTCGCAAGCTTGAGCAAACTGAGCATTTCACTATTGCGCCTGACGGTAAAATCAATGAATTGTCTAAAGCCGAGCTGAAAAAGCAATTCCGCGGTGAGCCGATTGCTGAGTTTAAAGTGCAGGATTTATAAATTACTCACTGACTTCAAGGTGGTTTGAGTTTGCTAAGATGTTAGGCGTGGATCTAGGACTAGCTGTTTATGTGACGTTAATATTGATTTAGTATCAAATAACTTCAATGCAAATAGCCTCTGTAAATAGCTCTCTGTAAAAGCACCTAGACAAGTACTCATTTGACGTCGTTTAATCTGAGTTAACATAAAAAAGCCCATTAAATATGGGCTTTTTTGTTGCTAGTGATTGAGAACTACGAACAGATTAACAGACACTATCTTTAATCTATGCTCAATTCACCGACCAAGTTTTGTAACATGGCTGCTTTTATCTCGGCTGGCTGCAAATTTTTAGATAGTAAATAATGCAGTTTAGCTAAGGCTGCTTCTATGGTCATATCGGCGCCACTGATCACGCCCGCTTTAGCGAGTGCATTGCCTGTGGCGTAGCCGCCCATATTCACCTTACCTTGGAAACACTGGGTAAGATTCACCAGCACTATGCCACGTTCATCCGCTTGCCTTAAGGTTTTGAGTAAGGCAGCATCCTGCGGCGCGTTACCCACACCAAATGTCAGTAGTATGAGGGCTTTAACCGGCTGCTGCAGAATGTTCTCAAAAATCTGGGTCGAGATACCTGGATACAAAGTCACCACACCGACAGGCTGCGGGCTAATATGCGCCACTTCCAATGGGGTATCGTTGGCAACGGTGATTTTGCCAGCGCGCAGATTGATTTTGATCCCAGCTTCAAGCAGTAGCGGGAAGTTAGGCGAAGCAAAAGCATCGAAACCGTCGGCATGGGCCTTCGTCGAGCGATTACCTCGAAAGAGTTTGTTGTTGAAGAATAAACACACTTCTGCGACCGGATAATTCGCCGCAATATAGAGTGAATTTAATAAATTAGTTTGTCCGTCTGAGCGCAGCTGGGCGAGGGGAATTTGTGAGCCCGTTACTATCACAGGTTTTGACAAGCCTTGCAGCATAAACGACAGCGCCGAAGCCGTATACGCCATGGTATCTGTGCCATGGAGGATCACAAAGCCATCGTATTTATCGTAATTAGCTTGTATATCGTCGGCGATCATCTGCCAATCGGTCGGCGCCATATTGGAAGAGTCGATAAGCGGGCAGTATTCGTGGATCACGAATGTCGGCATTTCTTCATGGTAAAACTCAGGCATAGATTGCACGCACTGAGTCAGGAATCCCGCCACAGGGACGAAGCCGTTATCGGTCTTTTGCATACCGATGGTGCCACCTGTATAGGCAACATAAATGGAGCGTTTAGTCATTCTTGTCGTTTTCTTAGCTTCAAGTGGCCGAATTATACGATTTAACTGACATAAACCCAATAAAAAAGCCCGGAGAGCCGGGCTTTGTCTTTGTCATCATCTTGAAGTTGCGAGCTGCAACCTAGGCGCTGGCAGATTTAGTTCATTATGTTGCAAGTATCGCAGTAGATGTAGACGTTATTTGGATCATCAAAAGAGGTTAACGTTTTCAAGCTGCTGGTCCATTGCTGTAGCATTTGCTCTAACATCGATGATTGGCTCAGTGAGGCGGGCAGGTAGCTCGATACTGAGGCAAACATCTGTTGCATAAAGCGTTGCTCGGGTGTCAGCTCTTGTTCGATAACGCGGGTGTCAAATAGTGTCATATCCGCGAGTTTAGCGGCTTTAGCTATCGCCTCATCTAAATCACCTAGTTCATCGACTAAGCCAAGCTCAAGGGCTTTTTTACCGCTCCAAACACGGCCTTGGGCAATCTTATCGACTTGTTCTATGGTCATCTTTCGTTCTTTGGCGACCAGCGAGATAAAGTCTAAATAGCCACGTTCAATATGACGTTGGATAATCGCTTCAACTTGCGGTGACAGCGTGCGTGTCACAGACAATCCCGCCCATTCCGACGTTGATACGCCATCGGTATGCACGCCTATACTGGCCAGAGAATCTTCGAAGGTGGTGATCATGCCGAAGATCCCAATTGAGCCCGTGAGCGTGGTTGGCGTTGCGAAGATGTAGTCGGCACTGGCCGAAATCCAATAACCACCCGATGCGGCCAAACTGCCCATACTGACGACAACAGGTTTGCCCGCTGCTTTAAGTGCCAGTAATTCTTGACGAATTTGCTCCGAGGCAAAGGCGCTACCGCCAGGGCTATCGACGCGCAGCACTAAGGCTTTAACGTGTTTATCAAAACGCGCTTTACGTAGCAGTTCGGCAGTGCTTTCGCCGCCAATTTGGCCCGCAGGTTGAGTGCCGTTCAGAATCGTACCGCTTGCGACAATAATGCCGACACTGTCTTGCTCAACAAAGCTTGGCAATGGCGTCACTAAGGTTAAATAATCGTAAAAACTCACTTGCTTGAAACTGTCACCACTGCTGGCTTTGCCCACGGTTTCTAGCATGGTTTGACGAAAATCTTCCGTGGTCGCTAAGCTATCAACCCATTTCATGTTGATGGCCATTGTAGCAGAGTCACCATTAGCTTTATCGAGCTCAGCCAAATAAGTGGTTGCATCGGGCACTAGCGAGTTAGGCTCAATATTGCGATTACCAGCGACAGTCTGGGTGTAGCTTTGCCATACATCGGTTAAAAGTGCGCTACTGGCTTCGCGAGCGGCGTCGGACATATCGTCACGCATGTAGGGTTCAACCGCGGATTTAAAGGTTCCTACGCGGAAAATATGCGCTTTAATTTTGAGTTTATCTAAGGCCGATTTGAAGTACTGGTTGTACATACTCAGGCCATCAAGCGACACGCCGCCTTGGGGATTGAGGTAAATGGTGTCGGCAAAACTGGCGAGGAAATATTGATTTTGTTCGTAGTAATTGCCGATGGCGACCACTTTTTTGCCGCTTTCTTTAAAGCGGTTAAGTGTATCACCGATAGATTGCAGCTTGCTGATCCCGGCACGTTTCAAATCGGCTAGATCAAGTACTAGGGTACTAATCCTTTGATCTTGCGCGGCATTGTCAATCACATACAGCACATCGGCGAGCAGGATTTCCCCATCGGCATTGCCATTATTGCCTTGCTTGAATGCGGCTTCTAAGGGATCGACCTGTTGCTTCTGATCGACAATCGAACCAGCCAGATTAAGCACCAGTGCTGAATTATCTTCAACTTGAATATCTTCGCTGCTGCCAATGGAGATGATAATGGCGGCTAAGATGCCAAAAAAGATCAGATTGAGGATCAGTTTACGCGTCCCGTTGAGGGTGTGCCAAATAAACAAACATATTCTCTTGAAAAACGATGGGTTAGCGGACATCTGCCACTCCTTTATAAGTCCAATCTGCCAATGCTAACTGAAAATGGCGCTACAGGCTAAACACAATTGTAAAGGATTTTGACTGATGGTCTCGATCCAACGGTTGAGCTTAGATTTGACTCAAGGTATGCTGATTTAAATCACTTGTTTTAAAAGGATGTTTGAATGTCGTTTCACCATTTATTAGAACCCTTAGATCTGGGATTTGCCCAGCTCAAAAACCGCGTGCTTATGGGCTCAATGCACACAGGTTTGGAAGAAGAAAAGGGCGGATTTGAGAAACTGGCAGCGTTCTACAAAGAACGCGCTCTGGGCGGTGTGGGTTTGATTGTGACGGGTGGTATTTCCCCTAATCTTCGTGGCCGCCTTACGCCGCATGCCTGTCAGCTGAGTTTTCCTTGGCAAGTCGGTAAGCATCGCGTGGTCACGCAGGCTGTACATGAGGCGGGCGGTAAGATCTGTATGCAAATTTTGCATGCGGGCCGCTACGGTTATCATCCTTTTTCCCAAGCACCGAGCAAGATTAAATCACCGATTACACCTTTTACGCCGTCAGCTATGTCTAGTCGCCAAGTGCGCTCGACCATTAAGGATTACGCCAGCTCAGCCGCACTCGCCAAGAAAGCCGGTTACGATGGCGTCGAGGTCATGGGCTCAGAAGGCTATTTGATCAATCAGTTTGTCAGTGCGCGCACCAACACCCGCACCGATGAATGGGGCGGCGCGTTTGAAAAGCGCGCGCAATTCCCGATTGAGATTGTTAACGCGATACGGGCAAAAGTCGGTAAAGACTTCATCATTATCTTTCGTTTATCTATGCTCGATCTGGTGGATAACGGCTCAACTTGGGATGAAGTGGTGCAGCTCGCCCAGTGGTTAGAGCAAGCTGGCGTGTCCATTCTAAATACCGGTATTGGCTGGCATGAAGCGCGCGTACCGACCATTGCGACGAGTGTGCCCCGCGGCGCCTTTGCGTGGGTAACTGAAAAGCTCAAACAATCTGTCTCTGTGCCCTTAATTGCAACTAACCGCATTAATACCCCTGAAATTGGCGAGCAGATCATTGCCTCTGGTCAAGCTGACATGGTGTCGATGGCAAGGCCTTTTCTCGCCGATCCTGAGTTTGTCAATAAAGCCGCGGCGAACACACCAGAGCTGATTAACACTTGTATTGGCTGTAACCAAGCATGTCTTGATCATACATTCTCACTCAAGCGCGCAACCTGTTTAGTGAATCCTCGTGCCTGTTATGAGACTGAAATCAACTTCTTACCCACAGCCAATAAAAAGCGTATTGCGGTGATGGGCGCAGGTCCTGCGGGCATGGCATTTTCTGTTTATGCCGCCATGCGTGGCCATGATGTTGTCTTGTTTGAAGCGAAATCCGAGGTGGGTGGTCAGTTTAATCTCGCCCGTAAAATCCCTGGGAAAGAAGAGTTTAACGAAACTATCCGTTATTTCATCAACCAAATTAAGTTGCATAAGGTGGAGCTGAGATTAAACACTCGCCTGGATGCCAGTGTGTTGGCAACCGAAAAGTTTGATGAAATGGTGATAGCGTCAGGCGTTGTGCCGCGTGATTTAGTCTTACCCGGCTTTGATGACCCACGGGTGGTCGATTATCAAAAAGTGCTCTCGGGTGAAGTGACTGTCGGTAATACCGTGGCCTTGATTGGTGCTGGCGGCATAGGGTTCGATATGGCGCATTACTTATGTGAGCGCCAATCTAGCACGCTGAACGCTGATAAATGGCTGCAACAGTGGGGCATAGATAAAACTTACCAACATGCGGGCGGCCTAACAGAACCACATTCCGACAATACCGATCATCGTAAGGTGTTTTTACTGCAACGTAAAACGTCGAAGATGGGCAAGGGCTTAGGTAAAACCACCGGCTGGATCCACCGTCTTGTGCTTAAGCAACATGATGTGAAGATGAAAACGGGCGTGAGTTACGATAAGTTTGATGATGCGGGACTGCATATTCGCGTGGGCGAAACCGCTGAAGTGCTGGTCGTTGATAATGTTGTCTTGTGTGCCGGGCAAGAGTCGAATCGCACCTTAGTGGATGAGATGAAAGCGACGGGCTTGCCTGTGCATCTGATTGGCGGCGTGGATGTCGCGGCAGAGCTTGATGCTAAGCGTGCAATCCGCCAAGGCGCTGAGCTGGCAATGCGTTTATAGAAAGTCGATAAGCCTTACGTTTTAAGCGTTAAGTATTCAATTTTAGATCCTGAAAGCCTGAACCTGTGTTCAGGCTTTTTTGTTTTAGTTGTCCCGTCCTGAAATACGTTGACATAAAGAGGACTTCTTTATGACAACATCAATTAACTCAAGCCGTAAGCGCACACAACGAGATTACACCTTAGCCTTTAAATTAGGCGTTGTAGAGCGTGTTGAAAAAGGCGAAATGACGTACAAACAAGCCCAAGCCCGTTTTGGCATTCAAGGCCGTTCAACGGTACTCGTTTGGCTTAGAAAACATGGTAGACTCGATTGGTCGAAACCTTTTCAGCATCCCCTTATGCCTAAGTCAAAAGAAACCCCTGCCGAAACGATCAAGCGCCTTGAACGTGAGTTAGCAGAAGAGAAACTACGTAACCAAATCCTCAATGGCATGGTTGATATCATGGACAATGAATATGGAGCAGGCCTCAGAAAAAAGTACTTATCCGGTACCTCTGGCAAGCAAAAAGCAACGGACTAATAAACTTCGTTGCCGCATGTCGTGCTGCGGGTATGTCGAGGCAAGGTATTTATCAGGCAGTTGCTCGAATGGAAAGTCGTAGAGCTGAGCTATCGGTCATCAAAGACTGGGTCCAGTACTGGCGTAAATATATGCCAAGGTTAGGGGCCCGTAAGCTCTATACGTTGATAAAATCCAGGCTGGTTGAGCACGATATTAAACTCGGGCGAGATGGGTTCTTTACCTATTTGAGAAGTGAAGGTTTACTGGTTAAACCGAAGAAAAGCTACACAAAAACCACGTTCAGCAAACACTGGATGAAGAAGCATCCTAATTTGCTGAAAGAGGAAGGACTGCATGATGCAGGGCATGTACTGGTCAGCGATATCACCTATCTTGAGTCAGACCAAGGTGTGCACTACCTGTCACTGGTCACCGATGCCAGTTC